>NZ_JALHBH010000115.1:0-201318 GCF_022836805.1 Pseudomonas sp. RGM 3321 | reverse complement strand
GTGGCAGCATCATTTTCAGCAGTGCAGCTTTACGTTCTTCTGAGTAGAAAGGCATGACCATACTCTTGCCGCCCCCGGAATACTTTTTAAAAAGCGGGGGACACGACAACTACCCTGACACCGGGGGAGAACGCCAATATGAGTCACTCCCCATGACAGACCGTCCGATCCTCCTGCCCGCCATGCGCCAGGTTTCCCGCGATACCCTCCAGGACCAGGTTTACCGACAGATCCGTGAAGCGCTGATGAGCGGGCGCTTTCAGCCGGGTCAGAAGCTGACGATCCGTGGTCTTGCCGAGGCGCTGGGCTCCAGTCCGATGCCGGTGCGCGAGGCATTGAATCGTCTCAGTGCAGAGAACGCCTTCGAAGTCACCGAAACCGCTCGTCTACGCGTACCTATGATGACCCCGGAGCGGCTGCGCGAAATTCGTGATGCCAGGGTCGCGCTGGAAGGTCTGTTGGCCGAGAAGGCGGTCATTCTGACCAATGACGCCGATCTTGCAGACATCAGCCAGCTCTGCGAGCAGATGCAGAAGGCTGCAGACAGCGTTGATGTGGCCCTTTACCTGTGGACCAACTTTGCCTTTCACCGACGCATTTATGCGGTCGCCAAGGCCGAGTTGATCGTTGCGGCAGTAGAGAATTTCTGGCTGCACATAGGCCCTTGTTTCGCGCTGGTCGCGCCTGACAGGGCGCACCTTCAGCGTTCGATGGAGGCACACAACCGTATCGTCGAGGCGCTGGCGGCGCGTGATGGGGCGGCCGCTCGTGCAGCGGTCACCGACGACATCATGCAGGCGGCTGATTCTCTGACGCGCCTGATCGCAAAGAGCGACCGCTCCAGGTCGCGGGTCTCGGGAGTGAAAAAAGCATGAGTGTTCTCAATCGGCTGGTTCCCTACACAGGGCTGCGCGTGCTGATTTCCGGTGGTGCCGCCGGGATCGGTGAGGTGTTGGCGGCGGCTTATATGGAAGCGGGGGCAAAGGTACATGTGTGTGATGTCAGCGAGGCGGCCATTGCGGCATTCCTTGATCGCCATCCAGGCAGCGTTGCCACGTGCGCAGACGTTGCTGATCCGGTGCAGATCGAAGCGGTGTTCAGGGTGCAGCGTGAACAGTTCGGCGGTCTTGATGTGCTGATCAATAACGCCGGAATCGCTGGCCCTACGGCAGGCATTGATGCCATTAGTGAAGAGGAGTGGCAGCGCACCATCGACATCAATCTCACCGGGCAATACCGCTTTGCTCATCACGCGGTGCCGCTGCTAAAGGCGTCGCCCAACGCTCATCTGATCCATATCGCGTCTGTCGCCGGTCGTCTGGGCTACGCCTGGCGTACACCATACGCGGCGACCAAGTGGGCGATTGTCGGCCTGATGAAATCCCTGGCGTCCGAGTTGGGTGAGAGCGACATCCGCGTCAATGCCTTGCTGCCCGGCATCGTCGAAGGCCCGCGTATGGACGGCGTGATTCGTGCCCGTGCGCAACAGATGAATGTGCCTGAGGAGGAGATGCGCGAGGAGTACCTGAAAAAGATTTCGCTCAAGCGCATGGTCACTGCCGAGGACGTTGCCGCGATGGCGCTTTTCTTGTGCTCGCCCGCCGCACGCAATGTCACGGGCCAGGCCATCAGTGTGGATGGCAACGTCGAATACCTCTAAGTATCAGGCTCGATAGGACCGGACAGCGTCCGAGTCGTGTTCCACACCAGACTTTCTCGCCAAGAACAAGAACGGAGAATGCTCATGCCCAAGAAACGTCCGATCATTATTACCTGTGCCGTCACGGGTGCCATTCATACGCCCTCGATGTCGCCTCATTTGCCGATCACGCCGCAGGAAATCGCCGATGCAGCCATCGGTGCCGCCGAAGCGGGGGCCTCTATTGTCCACTTGCATGCCCGCGACCCGGTTGACGGGCGGCCCAGTCAGGATGTCGATCTGTTTCGGCAATTCCTGCCGCACATCAAGGCCAGGAGCGATGTGGTGATCAATATCACCACCGGCGGTGCGCCGACCATGGGCGTGGAAGAGCGTTTGCAACCAGTGGCGCAACTCAAGCCGGAACTCGCCTCGTTGAACATGGGATCAATGAACTTCGGGCTGTACGAAATGCTCGATCGCTACAGCGAATTCAAGCACGACTGGGAACGGCCGTACCTGGCCGAGAGTGATGACCGGATCTTTCGCAACACCTTCCGCGACATCGCGCACATCCTCAATACCTGTGCCGAGAACCGCACGCGCTTTGAAATCGAATGCTATGACATCGGCCACCTGTATACCGCCGCGCATTTTCTGCAGCGCGGGCTGCTCAAGGCGCCGATTTTCATTCAGTCGGTGTTTGGTTTGCGCGGAGGTATCGGCGGGCACCCCGAGGACCTGGCGCACATGCGTCGCACGGCCGACCGTCTGTTTGGTGACGCTTACCAATGGTCGATTCTGGGGGCCGGTCGCAATCAGATTCCGCTGGGCACCATGGGCCTGTCGATGGGCAGTCATGTGCGGGTCGGTCTTGAAGATTCGCTGTGGGATGGACCGGGCAAACTGGCGGCGTCCAATGCCGATCAGGTCAAGCGTATCCGCACAGTTATAGAAGCGCTGGGCGGGCAGGTGGCAACGCCTGATGAAGCCCGTGAAATGCTTGATCTGAAGGGGCAGGACAAGGTTAATTTCTAGTCTCGCAAAACGTGTCATCTCAATAACAACAAGACAGAGGTGAAAAATGCGTATCGAAATCGTTGTCGACGTGAAGACCACGCTGGGCGAAGGCCCGGTCTGGGATGTCGAGCAACAGCGTCTGTACTGGATCGACAGTTTTGACGGTCGTGTTCTGCGCTGTACGGATGACGGGCGCGAGTTGCGAGCCTGGGATGTCGGCCAGAAAATCGGTTCCATGGCCCTGCGCAGGAATGGCGACGCGGCGCTCGTTGCGTTGCAGACGGGTATTTACAACCTTGATCTGCCGACCGGTGATCTCGAGCTGATAGTCGACCCCGAACCGGGGCTGCCCGACAATCGCCTCAACGATGGCAAGGTGGATCGGCAGGGCCGGTTTATCGTGGGTTCAATGGACACTCGGGAGGATCAGGCCAGCGCGAAGCTGTATCGCCTCGACCCGGACCTGAGCCTGCACACGCTGGATGAGGGCATTATCGTGTCCAATGGCCCGTGCTGGAGCCCGGGCGGTGAAACCTTTTATTTCGCTGACACCTGGTCCGGGGATATCTGGGCCTATGACTACGACAACGCCAGCGGCGCAGTTGCCAACAGACGAACCTTCGCCAAGGTCGAAACCTCAGCAGGAGGCGCGGCGGATGGCTGCACCGTCGATGCCGAAGGCTGCCTGTGGCAAGCGCTGGTCTACGCCGGAAAACTGGTGCGTTACACCCCGGACGGGCAGGTGGATCGCATCATCGACATGCCCGTGAAGAAAGTGACGAGCCTGACCTTCGGCGGACCGAACCTGGACACGCTGTATGTCACCTCCATGGCCAAGCCGCCGTTGCCACGCTTTCCGGAAGATGGCCAGCAACGCGGTGCCTTGTTTGCGATCACCGGGCTTGGCGTGCAAGGCATCGCTGAGAGGCGCTTTGCCAGTTAACCCGTCAACAGACTCAACCTGAACGTTAAGGACGACTGACCCTTTCTCGCTTGGGCGTGCCTGGCACGCCTGGAGAGTTCCCATGCCAAATAACAAGAATGCATCGCTGGGCAAGATTCACCGGTTTTCGTGGGTGTCGTTGTTGGTCTGCTGGATGATCTGGATTCTGAATGCCTATGACCGCGAGATTGTATTGCGCCTGGGGCCGACGATTTCCAAGCATTTCGAATTGTCTGCGGACCAGTGGGGTACGGTGGCCACCGTCGTCATGCTGGCTTTGGCCGTTCTCGATATTCCAGGCTCCATCTGGAGTGATCGTTACGGCGGCGGCTGGAAGCGGGCACGCTTTCAGGTGCCATTGGTACTGGGCTACACCGCATTGTCCTTTCTCTCAGGCTTCAAGGCGTTGAGTGGCAGCCTTGCGAGTTTCATCGCCTTGCGGGTGGGTGTGAACCTGGGTGCTGGCTGGGGCGAGCCGGTCGGGGTCAGTAACACGGCTGAATGGTGGCCGGTGGAGCGCCGCGGTTTTGCTCTGGGCGCACACCACACCGGTTACCCCATCGGCGCGATGCTCAGTGGCATTGTCGCGAGCTTCGTGATCAGCACCTTCGGTGAGGAAAACTGGCGTTATGTGTTCTTCTTTGCCTTCGTGGTGGCTCTGCCGCTGATGATCTTCTGGGCGCGCTACTCGACGGCCGAGCGCATCACCAAACTGTATGTGGACATTGACGCCAAAGGCATGACCCCGCCGGACAGCACGCCGTCGACCAACGTCAAAGGCCAGGTCTGGAAGTCAGTGAAGGCCACGCTGAGTAACCGTAATATCGCCCTGACAGCCGGTAACACCATGCTCACGCAAGTGGTTTACATGGGCGTCAACATTGTCCTGCCAGCCTATCTGTACAACATCCTCAACCTGTCGTTGGCCGAATCGGCAGGAATGAGCGTCGTGTTCACGCTGACGGGTATCCTCGGGCAACTGATCTGGCCTTCGTTGTCGGACATCATTGGTCGGCGCATAACCCTGATCATTTGCGGCCTATGGATGGCGGTCAGTGTTGGTGCCTTTTACTTCGCCAACACCATCCTGATCGTCATCGCCGTGCAACTGCTTTTCGGCCTGGTCGCCAATGCCGTCTGGCCCATCTACTACGCGGTTGCGTCCGACTCTGCACAACCCTCTGCAACGTCGACCGCCAACGGCATCATCACCACGGCGATGTTCATCGGCGGCGGTATTGCACCGGTACTCATGGGCACACTGATTTCCATGGGCGGCGGCTGGACCAGCCTCAGTGGCTATACAGTGTGCTTCTTCGTGATGGCGGGCTGCGCGCTGGGCGGGGCGTTTCTACAACTGTTTTCTCATCGGCCGGAAGTGTTGGCGGCGCAGCGCGGAGTGTGAGGCTGGCGCCGACTTTTCACACCGAACCTAAGACGCAGGCTAGGGAAGAGATGCTTAAAAGTTCTGGAGCGTTTGCTTGACTTCGCGTTTACCGAGGTGCAGCCTATTTGTTAAGTGAAGGCATTTTGATTGCATACGTCGTTGGCGAGCGGTATCCAGTGATTGTGTGCATCAACTTAACGCTATCAGAGTATTGATTACGAAATCCCGGCCATGTGTCCGGGGTTTTGTGAGTTTTTAAAGCTTAAGGACATGGTATGCGGTTTGTCGCTATTGCATCGTTGGTCGCTGTATCGCTTTTTGGTTGTTCCGGAATACCTTCAGCGCCTTACGTCGAGCCCGCTCAGTCAGAAAACTCCGCACGCTTGCGAGTGATCACAAACTCGAATGCCTTCGGAGACACCATAGTCGGCAATTGCCGCCCCGCCAGTCGACACAAGATGGCTGAAGCTGGCCGTTTCACTTCAGAGGGAAGGCCGAGTCTCAACACCCCTCAGTATCCCCTCGAACCCGCTATTCTCGGCATGCCGAAAAGAGCCGCGCCTGAACTTATTCAGTACATGGGTATAAGGCAGATGGCTGAAGGATTTTACAAAGAGGTCGTAACAGAGTATCGCGTCAGAACGGATGCACCCTTCCAGATAGCGACATCAGGAGCGGGTGTCGGTAATTTTGGTAGCACTTATTCTTCCTGCCCTGAGCAAGCTCTGGTGTTCAAGCTAGAGCCCGGAAAAGACTACGAAGCTTTAGTAGGTGTCGGTGGTGCGCCTGACAAAAATGGCGTTCAGTCACTCATGTGCATTATGGGCGTCATTGAGCTTGTCTCACTCCCTGGTACGGAGGTTTTGGTTCCGAGGAGGGTTATGCCTATTACCGCTTCGCAGGATGTGTGTAAGGGCTAACAAGCGTAGCCCTGCAATAACATGCGGGATAAGGGGCTCAATCCGCCAACCCCCGCGCAGTCACCAAATCGGTAATCAACACATCCAGATACCCCCCCAACAGCGCACCCTTGATCGCCTGCACCTTCCTCGCCCCCCCAGCCAACCCCAGCACGCGATTGATCGAGCGCAACTTCGGCAAGCCCATCGACACCACAAACTCTTCATCCTCTTCCAGCACCGGTTTGCCCTGGGCATCAAAATACCGCAGGCAGATATCACCCACCGCACCCCGTTCAGCGAGCACGCGCAGCATGTCTTCGGTGTAGTAGTTGCCGCTGTTGCGCAGCAGTTGTGACGGTTCGAGTTCGCCAATACCCACGATGGCGAGGGTGATGCTGTCGAAGCGCTGGAGGACTTCTTTGACTTCTTCCATTTCGACGATGCGCTGTTTGCTTTCTACCGATTGCTCGATGCTCTGCGAAGGCAGCAGGAAGGCGGGGCAGTTGAGGAGGGTGGCCAGGCGCTGGGTGAGCAGGGTGGCTTCAAAGGCACCTTTGTTGCCGACGCCACCGAGCAGTTGCACGACTTCCTGGGCACTTTGTTTGCCCGGCTGGGGGTGCATGTGGCTGACCATCGCGCGGATCGTGCTGCTCCAGGAGGAGATACCTATGTGGTCCTGAGCGCTAAGGCTGGTTTCCAGGTAATGCGCGGCGGCCGAGCCGATGGCTTGCTTGATGCTTTCTTCGTTGTCCGGCTCGGTGGCTTCGACGACGATCACCTGGCGTATGCCGTACAGGGTCTGCAAGCGGCTTTCCAGCTCCAGGTGCAGGCCTTGCGGGCGCATGACGGTGATTTTTACCACGCCTTCCTGCAACGCACGGCGCAGGGCGCGGCTGATGAAGGATTGGGACAGGTCGAGGCGGGTGGAAATCTCGGACTGTTTGAGTCCTTCTTCATAATAGAGGCTGGCGATCTTGCTCATCAGCCGTTGTTCTTCGATCTGGCTCATGCAGGCCCCAAAAAATGATAGCGATATCCAAAGTGGCGGCGAGGATATCAAACTGGCAGCGGGTCGTGCCTGCCACAGCGCTCAGGACATGATCAGCCCGCCATCGATGTTGATCGCCTGGCCGGTCAGGTAGGCGGCGTCATCCGAGGCCAGGAATGCGACCAGCCCGGCGACGTCCGAGGGTTTGCCGGCGCGACGCATGGGGATGTTGCGGACCCACTCGGCCATCAGTTCGCCCTTGGCATAGCGTTTTTCTTCGGTGCCGAGGATTTCACCCCAGACGCGGTCGTTGTAGTCCCACATTTCGCTTTCGATGATGCCTGGGCAGAAGGCATTCACTGTGATGTTGTGCCGCGCCAGTTCCAGCGCCAAGCTTTGCGTGATGCCGATCACGCCCATTTTGCTCGCTGCGTAATGTGGAGTGTAGATGAAGCCCTGACGGCCCTGGCCTGAAGATGTGTTGATCAGCCTCCCGCTGCCTTGTCTGACCATGTAGCGGGCGGCTTCCCGACAGCCGAGCCAGACGCCGGTGGTGTTGACCTGCAGGACCTTGTCGAAGTCTGCGCGGGGCATGCTTTCGCAATGGTCGATGGTGATGATGCCGGCGTTTTGCACCGACACATCAATGCTGCCGAAGCGCTCGTTGGCGGTCTGGTAGAGGCGCTGTATGTCGGCCTCATCGGTAACGTCGATGCGCAGCGCCAGGCTGTTGACCGAGTATTCGCTGGCCAGTTGTTCAGAGGTGAACGTCACTCGCTCAAGGTCGTTGGAGGCCAGCACCAGATTGGCACCTTCCTGAGCGAAGCGCTCGGCGATGCCTGCACCGATGCCTCGGCAAGCGCCGGTGATGACCACGGTTTTTCCGCTGAAACGTTGATACATGTGCGTGCTCCAGTGATTGACAGGACTGGCTCACCAGCAGACAAATCCGCCGTCCACCAGCAGATCGACGCCGGTACAGAATGATGACGCCTGACTGACCAGAAAGACCGCCGGGCCGACCATCTCGTCCACGCTGGCCATACGCCCCATGGGCGTGGTCTGTTCGAATATCTTCACTTGCTCGGCCACTTCCGGCCTTGAATTCATGGGCGTGGCGGTGTAGCCGGGGCTGATGCAGTTGACCCGTAAACCCTTGTCTGCCCATTCCATCGCCAGGCTTTTGCTGAGGTGAATGACGCCCGCTTTCGAGGCGTTGTAGTGGGCTTGCAGCAACCCACGATTGACGATACTGCCGGACATCGAGGCGATATTGACGATGGCGCCTTTTCCGCGTGGCAGCATGACCGCCGCCTGGGCCTGGCAACTGAGAAAGATGCCGGTGAGGTTGATGTCGAGCATGGTTTGCCAGCGTTGCAGTTCCAGGTCTTCGGCGGCCTGCGCGTTGGCGATCCCGGCACAGTTGACGGCCACGCTGAGCGCGCCCAGTTCAGTTTCGGTACGCGCGATGGCTGCATCCAGCGTCGCGCGGTCGGTGACAGTACCTTGCAGGGCAAGCGCGCGTCGGCCCAGTGCGTTGATGCGTTCTACGGTGCCGCCGATGCCCGCGCTGCCTGGCAAGTCAAAGCACGCCACGTCAGCGCCGGCCTCGGCAAGGCCGACTGCAATGGCCTGGCCAATGCCGCTGCCGGCTCCGGTCACAAAGGCCACCTGGCCATCCAGACGAAAAAGTTGCATGTCGTTCTCCACGTAATCAGTGTGTTGGCTCTCAGGCGGTGGCCATTTCCATGACTGACACCGGTGTCGCTTCGCCACGTTCAAGGATGCCCATCTGCCGGCCACGGCTCATGACCATGACCCGGTGTGACAAACCCAGCACTTCGTCGAGGTCGGAACTGACCACGATCACGGCCATGCCGGTTGCCGCCAGCTCGGCGATCACCTCGTAGATCGCCGCCCGCGCACCGACGTCGATGCCTCGGGTCGGCTCGTCGAGAATGAACACCTTGGGGTTACGGGCCAGCCATTTGGCGATGATGACTTTCTGCTGATTGCCACCGGACAGGCTGTCGATTCGCTGCTCGGGCGCGCCTTTTACGCCGAGGCGCGAAATGGCGTTTCGGGCAAACGCGTGCAGGCTTTTGGGCGATACCCAGTTGCCGCTGTGCAACAGATCGGTGTTGCCGTAGACCAGGTTGTCTTCGATACGGTGCTCGACCACCACGCCTTGTTGCTTGCGGTCTTCAGGCACCAGCACCACGCCCGCCTGAATTGCTTGCGAGGGGGAGTGCAGTTGAACGGTTTCGCCATCCAGTTGCATGTGGCCCTGAATATCCCTGGCTGCGCCTGCAATCACCCGAATCAGTTCGGTTCTGCCTGCACCAACCACACCAGCGATGCCGAACACTTCACCGGCGCGTACACTGAAGTCGATACCATGCAAGGCAAACTCGCGGCAGGCGAGGTCCTTGACCTGCAGCATCACCTTGTCCTGCGGCGCTTGCAGGACGGGGAAGATACGTTCCAGGCTGCGCCCGACCATTTGTTCGACCAGTTCGCGCACCGGCACCTGTGCGGTGGCATGGAGCGCGATCTGTCGGCCATCGCGCAGTACCAGAATACGGTCGGCGATTCGCGCGATTTCTTCCAGGCGATGGCTGATATAGATGAACGAAACGCCTTCAGCCTTGAGGCGCTCGACCTGCTGAAACAGCAGCTCGGTTTCTTCACCGCCAAGAGCGGCGGTGGGCTCGTCGAGAATCAGCAGGCGTGCGTTCAGGGTCAGGGCTTTGGCGATCTCGACCAGTTGCTGTGCCGCGACGCTTAAACCCTCGACCTTGCGCGAAGCGGACACATCAAGACCGAGGCGTTCCAACTGCTTCTGTGCCTGCGCTTGCATGTAGTCCCGATCGACCTTGCCGTGGCGCATGGGCAGCCGCCCGACAAAGATGTTTTCGGCAATCGACAACTGCGCCAGCAGGCGAATCTCCTGATGAATCAGGCCGATGCCAGCGCCCAGCGCCGCCCCCGGAGAGGCTGGCGCGTAATCCTCGCCGAGCCAGCTCATGGAGCCTCCCGCTTCAGGCTGCACCAGGCCCGCGATAATCGACGACAAGGTCGATTTGCCTGCGCCGTTTTCACCGAGCAGGGCGAGCACTTCACCTGGCCGCACGTCGACATTGATCTGCGAAAGCACCTGCACCGGGCCGTAGGTCTTGCCGATGTTGCGCAGGCACAGCACTGCTGCAGGGGTGACCTCAGGGTTATGGAGCGTCGGGTTATCCAGAGCAGCTTGCATGGCGGACTCCGTGGCTCAAGGGTGCTGTTGCAGGAAAGGCGTGACGTTGTCTTTGGTGGTCAGCACAGTTTCCAGCAGCTGTTCCTTGGGCACGGCTTTGCCAGCCTTGAGGTCAAGTGCGGAGGCAACGGCCATGCGCCCCATCTTTTGTGTCTGCTGGGTCATGGTTGCTTGCAGCACGCCGCTTGCCACCGCCTTGAGGCCTGCCACGTCGCCGTCAAAACCGACTATGACCACCGGTTGCCCGAGGTTGGCGACTTTTACCGCCTGGGCAGCACCGAGGGCCATCGCGTCAGCGCGGCCGAAAAAGACGCTGATGTTCGGGTCACGCTGCAACAGGTCCTGAGCGACTGCAAAGCCTTTGTCCTGCGCCCATTCGGCAGGCTGTTCGGCAACGACCTTGAGGCCGGGAAAGCCTTTCAAACCTTCCTGGAAACCTTTCGCCCGGTCGTTTTCCGGGGTTGTGCCCAACTGCCCTTGAAGGATGGCGATGCGGCCTTTGCCGCCAGTCACCTTGCCAACGTATTCGGCAAGCGTGCGCGCACCGGCCACGCTGTCGCTGGCAATAAACGTGTCGCCGGGCGCGTCAGGCGCATTGCGGTCCACTGCGATTACCGGAATCCCGGCAGCCTTGGCGGCCTTGACCGGCACGCCAGCGGCAGTGGCACCTGCGGGAATGTAGATCAACGCGTCAATCTGGCGGGTGATCAGGTCCTCGATCTGACTGACCTGAGTCGATGAATTGCCCTGCGCATCGACGGTAATGATCTTCACCCCGCGGGCTTTGCCTTCGGCTTCGACCGACTGTTTGATCTGGTTGAAGAAGTCAGCCTGCAGATTGGCTACGGCCAGGCCGATGGTCAGCTCTTTGGCCCAGGTCGAGCCTGCTGTGGTGAGGGTGGCGGCGGCCAGAGCCGTGGCGAGCAGCAGTTTTTTGGTCATGAACATGGCGGTGACTCCTGATTTTATTGTTGGGGATGTCAACATCGGTCAAGCACAAAACGACAACGCTTAGTGAGCACTGTTGGAGCGGCGACGCAAGGTATCGATGGTCACGGCGAGGGCAATTACCACGCCGATGACGACCTGTTGAATGAAGGGCGAAACGCCAAGCAGGTTGAGGCCGTTGCGCAGCACGCCGATGATCAGTACACCGACCAGCGTGCCACCGACGCTGCCGACACCGCCGCTGAGGCTGGCACCGCCGATGACCACTGCGGCGATGGCGTCCAGTTCCAGCGTCAGCCCGGCGCTGGGTTGCGAGGAGTCGAGGCGGGCGGCCATCGTCACCGCGGCGATACCGGCAAGCGCGCCGCTGATGGCGTACACCCATAAAGTGATGGCTCGCACCTTGATCCCTGAAAGCCTTGCCACTTCAGGGCTGCCGCCAATGGCGTACAGGTTGCGCCCACCGGCCCGAAAGCGCAGGAACACCCAGGCCACGCCCAGCATGACCAGGAACAACCCGACTGTGGCCGACAGAAAGCCGAAATGGCGCACGGTAGCCAGGCTGGTGAACCACTCCGGATAACCGACTATCTGCCGACCTTCGGTAAGAATGTTTGCCAGACCTCGGGCGACCGACATCATGGTCAGTGTGGCGATAAAGGCAGGCAGTCTGGCGTAGGTAATCAGCAATCCGGAAACCAGCCCGGCGAGCATGCCGGTCGCTATGGCTACCGGGATCGCCAGGCCCAGCGCCAGGCCTTGGTCCTGATACAGCCAGCCCAGCATCATCATCGAAAACGCCAGCACCGAACCGACAGACAGGTCGATGCCGCCGATGACGATCACCGCCGTCATGCCGATGGCGAGAATGCCCAGCACTGTCACCTGGTCAAGGATGTTCAGACCGTTGCGCAGGGTGAAGAAGAATTCGGAGCTGAAGGAAAAGACCACCAGCAGCAGGGCCAGGCCAATCAACGGCCCACCTATGTTGTCAGGCAGCAGCTTGAGCAACCACGCCCGGCCTGACGGTTTTGCGGCGGCCTGATGAGCAGGGGCTTTAGCGTCCATGGGGGTCTCCGGATTTATTGTTGTTGGAGTTCGTTCTGGCTGCCTGAATATATATGCATGCCTGACTGTTAATTCAGATTCCGTCTCCGGCTGAGCAAAGTCAAGCGGTTTAATTTTCTTCATTCCTTGCGAATACACCTCAAACATCCCTGTGAGCCTCAAGGCAGAGCCTCGCGCAGCTGCTTCAAATGTCGTCGGCAAAAAATGTATCCGACGTTTTTTGATTTTTCAGGTGCGCGCCTGCTTGACCTGTTGGGCGATCGGCGTCTAAATATAAATATATTTTCAGTACTGAATAAATATTCAAGCGTTTTTCAGAACAACAAATGAATCGCCGCGTGGCCAGCCCTACAGGAGCCGCTCCATGAATGCCTTCCGCTACGATGCCCAGCAGATCAAAGAACAGGCACGCCTGATCAGGCGTAATGTCATCACCCTGAATGCCGGATCGCCTGCGGGAGGGCATACGGGGGCCGACCTTTCGGAAACCGACATTCTTGCGACCCTGTATTTCCGTATTCTCGACATCAGCCCCGAGCGCATAGAAGACCCGGCGCGTGATATCTACATCCAGAGCAAAGGCCATGGCGTCGGTGGTCTGTATTGCTGTCTGGCCCAGGCCGGTTATATCCCCGAAGCGTGGCTGCCCGAGTATCAGCATTTCAATTCGCGTCTGCCGGGCCACCCGGTGCGGCAGAAAACGCCGGGCATCGAGCTCAATACCGGTGCGTTGGGCCACGGCCTGCCGGTTGCGGTAGGCCTGGCGCTGGCGGCGAAGATGTCCGGGAGCACCAAACGAATCTACGTGCTGACCGGCGACGGCGAACTGGCGGAAGGCTCGAACTGGGAGGCGGCAATGGCAGCCGCCAAGTACGGCCTGGACAACCTGTTTGTGATCGTCGACAAGAACAAACTGCAACTGGCTGGCCTCACGGCAGAGATCATGCCGCTGGACCCGCTGGATGCGAAATGGGCGGCGTTTGGCTTCACGGTCAGCGAATGTGATGGCAACGATGTCGGGCAACTGGTGACGGCGCTGGAGCAGATGCAACTGCGCAAAGGCGCGCCTCAGGTGCTGATCGCCCACACCATCAAAGGCAAGGGCGTGTCGTTTATCGAAGGGCGGTCCGAATGGCACCACCGGGTGCCGAAAGGTGATGAAGTCAGCGCAGCACTGGAGGAGTTGAATCATGTCGAGTGAGCATTTTGCCAGCGTGATGGTGGACGCGTTTATCGCGGCCGTCGACGAAGGCCTGGACCTGGTGCCAGTGGTCAGCGACTCGACTTCCACCGCCAAGATCGCCCCCTTCATGCAGCGTTTTCCGGAGCGGGTAATCAATGTCGGCATTGCCGAGCAGTCGCTGGTCAGTGTGGCAGCGGGCCTGGCGCTGGGGGGCAAGATCGCCGCCACCTGCAACGCTGCGCCGTTCTTGATTTCCAGGGCCTGCGAGCAGGTCAAGGTTGACGTCTGCTACAACCAGGCCAACGTGAAAATGTTCGGGCTCAATGCGGGCACCAGCTATGGGCCGCTGGCCAGCACCCATCATTGCCTGGACGACATCTCGGTCATGCGCGGCTTTGGCAACGTACAGATTTTCGCGCCGTCCGACCCGCTGGAGTGTCGGCAGATCATTTATTACGCCCTGCGTTATCACGGCCCGGTGTACATCCGCCTTGATGGCAAGCCGCTGCGTGAACTGCATGACCCCAGCTACCGCTTCGTACCCGGAAAAGTCGATATTCTGCGTCGTGGTTCAGACCTGACCATCGTCGCACTGGGTTCGGTGGTGCATGAGGCGGTAGACGCTGCGGCGCAGCTGGCGGAGCAGGGGCTCGACGCGCAGGTCATCAACCTTTCTTCGATTCGTCCACTGCAACGTGATGCGCTGCTCAACGCCTTGAGCGGCAGTCGCGGGGTGATTACTGTCGAAGAACATAACATCAATGGTGGGCTCGGCAGCCTGGTGGCCGAATTGCTCGCCGAGAACGCGCTGGGCATCACCCTGATTCGCCTGGGCATCGGCGATGGTGAGTATGCAGCAGCCGGTGCCCGTGAGCCGACGCGTGCCTTGCATGGCATTGATGCAGACGGCATTGTCGCGGCCGCCGCACGTTTGCGTTAGGGGCATTTCTGCATGTCGAGTAACCAGACCATGAATGAAAACTCCCCGCTGATTCTGGCCATTGATGAAGGCACCAGCAATGCCAAGGCCGTGCTGGTCAATGAACAGGGGCAAGTCGTCGCCCGTGGTTCACGGCCCTTGAACATCAGCCACCCGCAAGCCGGTTATTCAGAGCAGGACCCATTGCTGATCTGGCAAGCTACGCTTGAGGCGATTGCAGACTGCATGACTGGTCTGCGGCGCCCGATCAGCGCACTGGCCATCAGCAATCAGCGCGAGTCGGTGGTGGCGTGGGACCGGGCGAGCGGGGCACCCTTGTCGCCTTGCATCAGTTGGCAATGCCGTCGTTCCTTGCCGCTGTGCACCGAGCTGCATGCCCAGGGTCACGAAGCCATGATTCTGAGCAAAACCGGGTTGGCCCTCGACCCGATGTTCTCTGCTGGCAAAATGCGCTGGATTCTCGATCACCTGGACGACGGTCACGCTCGCGCAGCAGCAGGGGAAATCTGCCTGGGGACTATCGACAGCTGGTTGCTCTGGAAACTCAGCGCAGGGCAAGCTTTCGCGACTGACTATTCCAACGCGGCACGCACCCAGTTGTTCAACCTGCAGACCTGCGACTGGGACCCGCAATTGCTTGAGCTGTTTTCGATCCCTGCTGCTGCACTGGCCAGCATTCAGCCCAGTGCCGGCCTGTTTGCTCATACCGTAGCGGTCGGCGGGCTGGACGCCGGTATTCCGATTCTGTCGATGATCGGCGATTCGCATGCTGCGCTTTACGGGCAGGGCGGTTTTGCCCCCGGACTGGTCAAGGCGACCCTGGGCACCGGCTCTTCGCTGATGACGCCAATGGCCGGGCCTATCGCCTCCAGCCACGGTCTCTCGACGACACTGGCCTGGCATGATGGCGCAGCATCGACTTATGCAATGGAAGGCAACATCGTGCACACCGGAGCAGCGGTGCAATGGGCCGCGCGACTGGTGGTCGGAGAGTCCATGGATGCCCTGAGCGAACAGGCCGCGCAACTGGCCGACAATGGCGGCGTGTACTTTGTACCGGCGCTGTCCGGACTGGGCGCGCCACACTGGCAGGCTGACGCCCGCGGGCTGATCTGCGGCTTGACCGAAGGGGCTTCCGGCGCCCACATCATGCGCGCTGCGCTGGAGTCCATCGGTTATCAGATTCGCGATGTATTCGATGCGATGCAGGCTGACATCGGCACGCCGCTCAAAGAGCTTTGGGTGGATGGTGGGGCAACCCGCAATCGCTGGCTCATGCAGTTTCTGGCAGATCTTTTGCAATGCCCGGTGATCCGCAGCCTGTCGCCTGAGGTCTCGGCGCTGGGTGCTGCGCACCTGGCGGGCAAGGCCCTCGGCCTCTGGAATAACGCCGCCGACCTGCAAGCGCTGGAAAGACAGCGCGAACGCTTCGACCCCGTTCCCGGCAGGAATCTGCAGGGTTTGTATCTGGGATGGAGGGAGGCACTGCGGCGGGTAATATGTTGAACGATTAGTATGACTTTTCCCAACTAACGGTGCACGTACCTCACCGATATTCTCCGCTCAAAAGGCGCAAAAGAGTCATTGCATCGCGCATGTCCAAACTTATATAGCAGATTAATGACGCTTTTATAACGTCAATATTTTAGCGAATTTAGTTGCGTATAATTTGAATGTTAGTCGTCATTTAAATTGTTTTATTCAGCCTTATCATAGGGTTGACTAAGAAAAATGCTATTCATGCGGCGTGCCTGAAGTCGGGCCCTAAAGTTACAGAAAGTACGGACGACAATAGGGGTGTCGAAATGACATTACTCGCGCAGAATAGTTCCAATACTCCTCTGCCGACTAGCTAGTTCATCACCCTGCCACGGACAGGCACGGCTCAGGATTGACATCATGTTCAGCAAACTCAGCATCTCGCAAAAACTGTATTTCAGTTTCGTTGCTATAGTCGTTCTAATCGCCGTGCTGGTGTTCAGCGCCTACAGAGGCTTTGAGCAGGTTGAAGACGCTACCAACAGCAACGTCCATACCTATCAGGTACTCAGTGATGCACAACTGGCTCTTGAGCAACTGATTAACATCGAAACGGGTATGCGAGGCTTCGTCATCGCCTCGAAAGATGCGTTCCTCGAGCCGCTGGTAGCAGGTGAAAAGCGCTTCACCGAAGAGCTCGATTCGCTCAAGCGCCTGACCGCCGATAACCCGGAGCAACAGCGTCGCCTGGCCTCGCTGGGTGAAACTCAGAAGCGCTGGCTCGATGAAGATATCCATCCGATCATCGCCCTGCGCCGCGACCTGACCGCCCGTAACATGTCCGATGACGAGCTGGATAGTCGCATTACCTCCGGTGCCGATAAGGCCAAGATGGACAGCATGCGTGCTTTGTTGGCTGAAATCAGCGCCACCGAGAACAAGCTTCTGGTGCAAAGAACCCAGAGTATGCTGGACGCCAAGCATTTCGCTATCATGATTCTGATGTGTGGCGGCCTTGCGGCAGCGCTACTCTCGGCTATCCTGGCCACCGCATTGGGACGCAGCACTACAGCACGCCTGCAACTGGCCATCGATGCTGCAACGGCAATTGCCAATGGCAAGCTGGACACGGTAATCGACACCAGCAGCCACGACGAACTGCCGAAAGCGTTTGATCGCATGCAAAACCGCCTGCGTGAGATGATTCAACAGATCAGCCAGGCAGCCAATCAACTGGTACTTGCCGTGCAACAGATTTCCGGTGCATCCGAGCAACTTTCCGGTGCAATTCAGGAACAGTCGACGTCTGCGTCTATGATGGCGGCCACCATTGAAGAGCTGACCGTCAGCATTCACCACGTTTCCGAAAATGCCGATGAGGCGCATCAACTCGCCAGTCGTTCGGGTCAGCAGTCAAAGGATGGTGCGCAGGTCATCGAAAATACGCTGTCCAGCATGAACGGCATTGCCAAAACCGTGCAGCTTTCGTCAACACAGGTCGCAGGCCTGGGTCAGCACTCCGAGCACATTTCATCGATCATCAGCGTGATTCAAGGCATTGCCGACCAGACCAACCTGCTGGCGCTCAACGCGGCGATCGAAGCGGCTCGTGCCGGTGAGCAGGGTCGCGGCTTCGCAGTGGTTGCCGACGAAGTGCGCCTGCTGGCGCAGAACACTGGCAAGTCCACCAAGGAAATTGCCGGAATGATCGAGAAAATTCAGGCAGGCGTACGCGAAACGGTCGAGAGCATGCGCAGCGGTGTTCAGGAAGTGAATCAGGGTGTGGAGATGGCTGGCACGGCCGGTCAGGCCATCATCGAGATTCGCGACAGTTCGGGCAAGGTTCTGCAAGTGGTCGACCAGATATCCTTTGCACTGCGTGAGCAAACCGCAGCCAGCCAGGATGTGGCACGTAATGTCGAGCGTTCTGCGCAAATGGCCGAACAGAACAACATGTCGGTTCAGGAACTGCTCAAGACCAGCGGCGGGCTGAAAAAACTGGCCACCAGTCTGCAGATGGAAGTGGGGAAATTTAAGCTGTAATGCAGCCTGACAAGCGCGTCGGTAAATAGATTCGCAGCAGCAAAGAAACGCCCGGTATCAGGCAATTGGCTGATACCGGGCGTTTTCGCATTCATGTAATGGAAGTGGCAGCACAGGACTTGCGCCTTGCTGCTTTACCGCTGCGCCAGAATACTCCCCAGCAACCCGGGAAACCGGCTCTCCAGCACCTGCGTGCGCAACGAATTCATATGCGTGGTGCCGATGTTTCGCGTCTGCACAAGCCCTGCATCCCGTAAAACGCGAAAGTGGTGGGACATGCTGGATTTCGGCCGGCCACCGTCCAGCTCACCGCAGGTGGCTTCGGCGACACCCGCAAGGTAGCGCACAATTTCCATGCGCACCGGGTCGCTCAAGGCGTAGAGCACGCGTTCAAGGGTGAGGTCTTCTGGATCGGGGTGTTGGAAGGTTCGCATGGTGCGAATGATATCAAGGCTTCCGTTGATTGCCATAGTTCGATTACCATCGAACAACTGAAATCAAAAGTCATCTGGCTTACGGGAGCTTTTCAATGTCTGCATTGTTCGAACCCTTCAAACTGAAAGACGTGACGCTGCGTAACCGAATCGCCATTCCTCCGATGTGCCAATACTCGGCAATCGACGGGGTAGTCAATGACTGGCACCATGTTCACCTTGCCAGTATGGCGCGTGGCGGTGCAGGTTTGCTGGTGGTTGAGGCCACCGCGGTTGCACCGGAAGGGCGCATCACCCCCGGTTGCACCGGTATCTGGAACGATGAGCAGGCGCAGGCGTTCGTGCCGATTGTCAAAGCCATCAAGGACGCAGGTTGCGTGCCGGGCATCCAGATCGCCCACGCAGGACGCAAGGCCAGCGCCAATCGTCCATGGGCAGGCGACGACCACATTGTCGCTTCCGATTCGCGCGGTTGGGACACTATTGCGCCTTCCGCTATTGCGTTCGGTGCCAACCTGCCGAAAGTCCCGCGCGCCATGACCCTGGAAGATATCGCCCGCGTTCGTCAGAACTTCGTCGATGCCGCCCGTCGTGCTCGTGATGCGGGCTTTGAGTGGATCGAACTGCACTTTGCCCACGGTTATCTGGGGCAGAGCTTTTTCTCCGAGCACTCCAACCAGCGTACCGATGAATACGGCGGCAGCTTCGATAACCGCAGCCGTTTCCTGCTTGAAACGCTGGCAGCGGTGCGTGAAGTCTGGCCGGAAAACCTGCCATTGACAGCACGCTTTGGCGTACTTGAGTACGACGGTCGTGACGAACAGACCCTCACCGAATCGATCGAACTGGCGCGTCGCTTCAAGGCCGGTGGTCTGGACCTGTTGAGTGTCAGCGTCGGTTTCAGCACGCCAGACGCCAACATTCCGTGGGGGCCTGCGTTCATGGGGCCGATTGCCGAGCGTGTGCGCCGTGAAGCGGACATTCCGGTGACCAGCGCGTGGGGTTTTGGCGAGCCGAAACTGGCGGAAGAAGCGGTTAAATCCGGCCAGCTCGACCTGGTTTCGATAGGCCGTGCGCATCTGGCCGACCCGCATTGGGCGTACTTCGCAGCGAAAGAACTGGGTGTCGAAAAATCGGCCTGGACCCTGCCAGCGCCTTACGCTCACTGGCTTGAACGTTATCGCTGAGCCAGTGTGACGACCGGGGCTGCATCACTCTGCATCAGCCTCGGTGCCACGATCAAACCCGCGCTGTTTCACTTGCGCCGCACCCGCGGCGCAATGCCGGTCAGTTGCTGGCGAGCGCACGCCCAGGCCAAGTGCTGGGCGTTTCGCAACGCCACCGCATCGGCGGTCATGATGCGCACAGACACGCCGCAATCGTTCGGCAGGGCGCTGACGCCCAGATAGCTCTCGGGGACGACGCGCAATGCGTCGCGCAAGGCCCGTTTCACATCCTCCACAGGTAAACCCTGTCCTACCAGCATGAAGGTCGCCAAAGCCTGTAGCTCAGCGCTGACGCCTGGCAAACGCCGTTGCAGGTCTTCGCCGGTCAACGCCAGCCGATCCCCCGCCAGCAACTTTCCGTCGGGGCACTGTATGTGCAGATCGGCGCGATAAGAACCGGGTAATCCTGCGCTGCCTTGCGGGACGTGCAAGCAGAATGCATCGCAAAGCATCACCCTTGCGTTCGGGTGCAGCGTGACGTTCACCACACTGTGCAGGCGTGCCTGCGGGAACAGAATGGTCGCCATCGGCAGGTATTCCAGCAGTGCGCCGGTTTCGGCGGTCAGGATGACGTTCTGCCGCGCGGGCTTTTCAAGCATGCTGTGGGCGACCGTCGCCGCGCCCGTGCTGACGTGCACCTGCGTGTGCGGCCCGGCGTGCAGTTGCAGGTGCAGCGTTTCCCCGGCAAACAGGCCGCCCGAGCAGGACTGCAGATAAATCGCCGCCATGCCGGGCGGGTCCTGTGGCAGTTTCAGCGTGCGGCCCAGGTGGAAGGGGTAGCCGACTTCCTGACGGGACACATAACTGGCCCCCGAAGGCGCTTTGCTGAAGGCGATATGCGCCGTGGTTTTGGTCTGGACGGGCAGTAACGTTTGATGGGCGTTCATGGGCGGTCGAACAATACGGCGCGGCTTATCGCGTCAACCACTGCGTCGACACCTTCACCGGTGCCGCAGTTGGTAAACAGGACGGGTCGGCCGTTTCGCGCTTCCGCCGATTCGCGGCGCATGCGTGGCAGATCAACGCCTACATAAGGCGCCAGGTCATATTTATTGACCACCAGCAGGTCACAGCTCAATACGCCTGGGCCACGTTTGCGCGGTATGTCGTCACCGCCCGCGACGTCGATGACGAAGATCCAGTAGTCCACCAGGTCCAGCGAAAAGGTCGAGGCCAGGTTGTCGCCGCCGGACTCGATCAGCACCAGGTCGAGATTGCCGAAATGTGCTTCCAGCTCGTCAGCCATTTGCAGGTTGAGGGTTGGGTCTTCGCGAATGGCGGTGTGCGGACAGGCACCGGTTTCCACCGCGCGCACCCGTTGCGGGTCGATAAGGCCGCTGCGCTGCACGCGCTCGGCATCCTCGCGAGTGGCCAGGTCATTGGTGATGATCGCAAGCTCGATTCCACGCGTGATAAAGCGTGGAATCAGTTGTTCCAGCAAACGGGTTTTGCCCGAGCCTACCGGGCCGCCGATTCCGACGCGCGCTGCGCCGGGGTGAGGCTGGACATTGGTGTGCGTGGCGGGTGCATTCAAGGGCAGGCTCATCGTCGGGCTTCCTGTGTGATGGAGGTTCAGCGCAGCATGTAACGCTGTGCGAGGGGCACTTCGCTGACCGGTTCGCAGTAAAGACGCTCGCCGTCGGCATACACGTCGAAGGTCTGCGGGTCGACGCGGATGTCCGGGCAGGCATCGTTGTGCAACATGTCGGACTTGCGCAGGGTGCGGGTGCCGAACGCAGGCAGTAGTTGCTTCTTGAGCCCCAGGCGCGTGGCGGTGTCGGCCTCGACGGCGAGGCGGTTGACGAAGTTGACCGACAGCGCCTGTTTCGCCTCGCCAAACGCCCCCCATTGCGGGCGCATCACCAAGGGTTCGCACGTGTACAGCGAGGCGGCGGAATCGCCCATCACGCCCTGCACAATAAAGCCGCCCTTGACCACCAGTTCCGGCTTGATGCCAAAGAACGCCGGTCGCCACAGCACCAGATCGGCCAGTTTGCCGGGCTCCAGCGAGCCGATGTAGCTGTCGATGCCGAACACCCGCGCAGCGTTGATGGTGTATTTGGCGATGTAGCGCTTGATCCGCTCGTTGTCGCCCAGTGCTGTGGTTTCTTCCGGCAGGCGGCCGCGTTGGTCTTTCATTTTCGAGGCCAGTTGCCAGGTGCGGCAGATCACCTCGTTGATGCGGCCCATGCCCTGACTGTCGGAGCCGAGAATCGAAATGGCCCCGGTGTCGTGAAGAATGTCTTCAGCGGCGATGGTCTGTGGCCGCACCCGCGACTCGGCGAACGCCACGTCTTCCGGTACGTCCGGATTGAGGTGGTGGCAGACCATTATCATGTCCAGATGCTCGTCGAACGTGTTCACCGTGTAAGGGTTGGTCGGGTTGGTCGAGGAGGGGATGCAGTTGCTTTTACCCGCCACACTGATGATGTCCGGGGCGTGTCCGCCGCCTGCACCTTCTGTGTGGTACATGTGGATGGTGCGGTCGCCGATGGCTGCCAGTGTGTCTTCAAGAAACCCGGATTCATTCAGCGTGTCAGTGTGCAACTGGACCTGAAAGTCGTATTCGTCGGCGACCTTCAGGCAGGTGTCTATCACTGCCGGCATGGCGCCCCAGTCTTCATGGATCTTCAACCCCAGACAGCCACCGCGCAATTGCCCGAGCAGCGATTCGGGCTTGCTTGAATTACCGCGCCCGAGAAAGCCGAAGTTGATCGGCCATGCTTCGGCGGCCTGTAGCATCTTGCCGACATTCCATTCCCCGCCGCAGTCGATGCCGACCGTGATCGGTCCCAGTGAACCGCCGATCAGGGTAGTCAGGCCCGCCGCCAGCGCGTGGTCGCACAGTTGCGCCGAATCAAAATGCACATGCACGTCGATGCCGCCGGGGGTGACGATCAGGCCCTCGGCATCGCGTACCGTGGTGGCCACGCCGCAAATCAGTTGTGGGTGTACGCCGTCCATGATCTGCGGATTGCCTGCCTTGCCAATCGCGACGATCTTGCCGTCCTTGATACCGATGTCGCCTTTGACGATACCGATCACCGGGTCGATGATCAGCGCGTTGCAGATCAGCATATCCAGGGCACCGTCGGCGCTGTCATGACCGGGCATCAGGCCCATGCCGTCGCGCAGGGTTTTGCCGCCGCCGTGCAGGCACTCGTCGCCGGGCACCGAGTAGTCGAATTCGACTTCGGCCAGCAACGAGGTGTCGCCCAGGCGCACTGCATCGCCTTTGGTGGGGCCGTACATGGCCGCGTATTCCTTGCGGGTCATCGTCGCCATGCTTCAGGCTCCCTTGAAATGTTGGGCGCGGGCACGCTCCAGCGCTGCCTGTTTGCAGGCCGGGTCGTGCAGGTTGCCATTGGTCAGGCCGCTGAAGCCGTGAATGTCACCAGTACCGCCGAACTGCACCAGTTGCACTTCGCGCAACTCGCCCGGTTCGAAACGCACCGCCGTGCCTGCGGGAATGTCCAGGTGCATGCCGAAGGCCGTTTCGCGCGGAAAATCCAGCGCCTTGTTAACCTCGAAGAAATGGTAGTGGCTGCCGATCTGCACCGGCCTGTCACCCGTATTGATCGCACGCAGGGTCGCGGTCGGCCGGCCGCTATTGAGCTGGATGTCGCTGTCCGGCGAGAGTACCTCGCCAGGTGTCGGCATGAGCGTAAGCGGCAGTTTGCCCGGCCTGATGGGCTGGTGCACGGTGACCAGCTTGGTGCCGTCCGGGAAGGTGCCTTCCACTTGCAGCACGGGCAGCAGGTCGGCAACGCCTGGCATCACATCATCGGTATTGAGAATGGTCGAGCCGAACCCGATCAGCTCGGCAACACTTCGGCCTTCGCGTGCGCCTTCAAGAATCTCGTCGGCAATCAGGGCCGAGGCTTCCGGGAAGTTCAGGCGCAGGCCCTTGCTGCGGCGTTTGCGTGACAGTTCCGCGGCGGTGTATAGCGTCAGTCGTTCAAGTTCGGTAGGCGTCAGCAGCATGACAGGGCTCCCGGTAGGGTGGCTGGCTCAATTGGCAAACAGGCGCAGGTCCTGGGTTTCGTGGCGCATCACGGCGATTTCGGCCATGGGCGTGAAACCACAGGCGTCGTCCGGGGCGGGCGGCTCCATTGCGAGCAGCTCGGTGATCAGCGGCTGGATATCGGTCAGTACCCGTTGCCCATCGATATGGCCAATGACCCCCAGGCGCACGGCGGCGCTGACCAGCCCGGTACACAAAACGTGCGCCGCTGCCAGCTGGCAGTGATCGCGCTGCATGCCCAGACGGTTCCAGAGCAAGCCCTGCACAACCGGCAAATGCCCATGCGCGTTACCCGCCAGAACCTGCTGCTGATAAGCCGCCGCATCCTGCGTACCCAACGCGACGTGCACGGCCAGCAATGCCTGGCCTACACGCCGTGAGCCCTGACGCAGTTCCTCGGCGAGGGTCAAGGCTTCGATCTGCGCGTCCATGGCCATCAACGCAGGCTGGTCATCGGCCGTGCGCCATGCAGCAAGTAGAAATACCCGGTCAAAACTGTTCCAGCGGTGGCGCAACTGCCCTTCGACAAAGCCGTGCACCTCGGCACTGCGGTTAAAGCGAACGGTTCGCTGTCGGCGGCGCGGCGCGACAACTTCGCCATTGCCGAGATACCCGTCAGCCAGCAGGGTTTCCAGGCCCCACGACCATGCCACTGCGCCACCGGGAAAGAAACTGTCGGCCTGTTGCAGGGCCAGCAGCAGGCTGCTCATGGCGTTCATACGCATCGCACCCGGCCGTCCGCAAGCATGGGGGCCAGACGTTCAAGGTAATCGGCTTGCGGGCCATTGAGCGGGATTTGCAGGATGTCACCGGCAAAGCGCACCGCCCAATGCATGTTGCCAGCGAAATAACCCAGCTCCAGCGCCGCCGCTGCGTCCCTTGGCAACAGGTCGAGGTATTCCTGATCCTGCATCTGTACGACGATGGCGCGTTGACTGTCGAGCATCAGCACCGAGCCGTTGCGCAACTGCTGGTGACGCTCAAGGCGAATGGCGCAGTCGGTGCCCCGGTCGCTGGCCAGGCGCAGGCGATGGCGCTGAATGTCACTGCCGGACAGACTCAGGGTTTCGACCTGACCGGCGTGGCTCAGGTCATGCAGGCGGTCGGCGAGGGCAGGGTCGCTGGCCTGGCCCAGAATGCGGTCGAGTATCAGCATGGCGATGGCTCCTGTGCTCTGTTCAGATGGTCAGGTAGCGCAGGATGCGCTCACGGTCGACGGTTTCGCGGACTTCGCTATGGACGAATTCGCCTTTCTCGATGATCAGATAGCGGTCAGCCACGGCCATCGCGAACGACAGCACCTGCTCGGAAACAATCAGCGAAAATCCGCGCTCCTTTTTCAGCAGATTGAGGGCCTTGGCGATGTCCTTGATGATCGAGGGCTGGATGCCTTCGGTGGGTTCATCGAGGATCAACACCTTGGGGTTGGAGACCAGCGCCCGCGCGATGGCCAGTTGTTGCTGCTGGCCGCCGGAGAGGTTGCCGCCCTTGCGCCGACGCATTTCGAACAGCACCGGAAAGTATTCGTAGACGTAGTCGGGAATCGGCGCAGCGGGTGCGCCCTGCATGCCGGTGAGGATATTTTCCTCGACGCTCAGGTAGGGGAAGATCATCCGCCCCTGCGGTACGAAACCGACCCCGGCTGCAACACGCTCATAGCTCTTGCTGCCAGTCAGTTCCTGCCCGGCCAGTGTGATGCTGCCGCTGCGGGTCGGCAGCATGCCCACCAGGCTTCTCAGCAGCGTGGTCTTGCCCATGCCGTTACGGCCCATGATCGCCAGCGACTCGCTCGGTGCAAGCTCCAGGCTAAGGTCGCGCAGCACATGGCTGTCGCCGTAATACACATTGAGGTGAGAGACATTCAGCATGTTCAGTGCCCCAGGTAGACGTCGATGACGCGAGGATCGTTCTGCACCTGATCCATCGAGCCGTAGGCCAGGGTCTTGCCCTGATGCAGGACGGTGACCTTGTCGGCCACCGATTTCACGAACTCCATGTCGTGCTCGATGATGACCATTGCCCGGCCCTTGGCGATGAGCTTGAGCAGGCCAGCGGTTTTCTCCCGCTCGCCAGCGCTCATGCCGGCCACGGGCTCATCGAGCAGGAGCAGTTCCGGACGCTGCATCAACAACATGCCGATCTCCAGCCACTGCTTCTGGCCGTGAGACAACAGCCCGGCCTTGCGCCCCAGTTGGTCCTTGAGAAAGATCATCTCGGCGGTCTGTTCGATTTCGTCGCTCAGTGCTGCGTTCTTCCCGGCGAACAGGCAGTTGAAGATGCCGCGCTTGTCCGGTGAGGAAATGTCGAGGTTTTCGCGCACGGTGAGGTCTTCGTACACCGACGGGTTCTGAAACTTGCGGCCCACGCCTGCGCGAGTGATCTGGTACTCGATCATGTTCGCCAGCTGCAGGTCCTTGAAGCGGATGCTGCCCGCGCTCGGGCGGGTTTTGCCGCAGATCATGTCGAGCAGGGTGGTCTTGCCCGCGCCGTTGGGGCCGATCACCACATGCACCTGATTTTCCTCGACATAGAAGTTGAGGTTATCGACCGCCTTGAAGCCATCGAATGACACGGTCAGGTCTTCGACACTCAGTAACATTGCGCTCATGACTGCGCCTCCTTGTTGCTCAGGCGTTGCAACAGCCCGGCCAGGCCGGTCGGCAGGAACAGCACCACCGCCATGAACAGAAAGCCGATGAAGTATTGCCAGAAGCTGACGAAGTTCTCCGACAGGTAAGTCTTGGCTGCACCGATCAGCAGCGTGCCGTATACCGCGCCGACCAGTGAAAGGCGACCGCCCAGCGCGGCATAGATCACTATTTCCGTGGACGGAATGATGCCCACCAGCGATGGCGACGCCAGACCAACCTGCAGGGTGAACATCACGCCGCCCAGCGCTGAAATAAGGGCCGCCACGGCAAAGATGAAGGCCTTGAACAACGCAGTGTTGTAGCCGGAAAAACGCACCCGGTCTTCGCGGTCACGGATCGCCACGACGACCTTGCCCAGGCGGCTGCGCAGAATGAAACCGCACATCGCGACGCTGGCCAGCAGTAACAGTGTGGTGATCAGGTAGAGAATCCAGGGTGTCTGGGGCGCCTGCAAGCTCAGGCCGAAGGCGGTCTTGAAGTCGGTCAGACCGTTTACTCCGCCGGTGTAGCCCTGCTGGCCGATGATCATGATCGACATGATCGAGGCCAGTGACAGGGTAATGATCGAGAAGTACACGCCACCGACGCGCTTCTTGAAATAGGCATAGCTGAATAGAAACGCCAGCAGCGCAGGCAGGATCAGGATCGCTGCGAGGGTGAAGGTGGCCGATTCGAACGGTTTCCACCACCAGGGCAGGGCTTCGACGCTGTTCCAGATCATGAAGTCCGGCAGCGCCGAGCCGTAGAAAGCGGCGAGGGCGCTGGCGGCTTCGTCCGTGGCAGTGGCTTCCAGTTTCAGGTACATCGCCATCATGTAACTGCCCAGGCCGAAGAAGATCCCTTGGCCGAGGCTGAGAATGCCGCCGTAGCCCCAGATCATCACCATGCCCACGGCGCAGAACGCCAGACTCAGGTATTTACCCGCCAGCCCCAGACGAAAATCGCCCAGCAGTAGCGGCAATACCACCAACAACAGCAGCGATAGCCAGATCAGGCTGTAACGCTCGATCAGCGACAACCAACCACCACTCAGCCAGTCTGGTCGGGCTGCTTTGACCGGCGTCCCGGCCAGTGGCTTTTCAGTCATGTTGTTCATCTCAACGTCTCACTTTCGTGGCGAACAGGCCGTTGGGGCGGAAAAACAGCAGCACGATGACCACCAGCAGGGTGATCGCCTTGGCCATGGAGCCGGTGGTGAGGTATTCCAGCGAGATCTGCGTCTGGCCGATGGCGAACGCCGAGAGAAAGGTGCCGAGCAGGCTTTCGACGCCGCCGAACACCACCACAATGAAGGTATCCACCAGATACTGCTGGCCACTCACCGGGCCGGTGGAGGCGAGCATGGTGAATGAACTGCCGGCAATACCCGCCAGGCCGCAGCCCAGCGCAAACGTCACCGAATCGACCCGCGCAGTGTTGATCCCGGCCGCTCCGGCCATTGCGCGGTTCTGGGTCACTGCACGAATGCGCAGGCCCCAGCGACTGCGGTAGAGAAACAGGAACACCGCAGCGGCAATCACGAAGGTCAGACCGATGATGAATATCCGGTTGAGGGGCAGCTCCAGCCCTTCGCTGATTTTCCACGCACCCTGCAGCCATTGCACGGTAGGCACGCTGACTTCCTTGGGGCCGAATACCTGGCGGAACAGTTGCTGCAGTACCAGCGACAGCCCCCACGTTGCCAGCAATGTGTCCAGTGGCCGGTTGTACATGAAGCGGATGAAGCAGCGTTCCAGCAGCAGACCGAAGGCGAAGGTCACCACAAAGGCCATCCCGATGCCGATGATGAAATACCAGCCCATGAGCTCGGGGAAGTAGCGCTGAAACACCACGGAGGTGACGTAGGTCATGTATGAGCCCATCGCCATCAGTTCACCGTGGGCCATGTTGATCACGCCCATCAGGCCGAACACGATGGTCAGCCCGAGTGCCATCAGCACCAGCACGGAAAACAGCGAGAACCCGCTGAAGACTTGCATTACCAGCGTATCGAGAGTCATGCCGTCGCTACCTGTTGCTGCACATTGACGAAAGGGCGCGCGAAGCGGATCGCGCCCGGCCCGGTATCAGAGTTTCGGAAACGGGTTGGGCTCGATCGGTGCCGACTCGTAGATCACATCGACCTGGCCCTGCGCATTGAGCGTGCCGATGCGTGCACGTTTCCACAGGTGGTGGTTGTCCTTGTGCACCTTAATCTCGCCTTCAGGCGCATCGAGGGTCATTTCCGAGGATGCGGCGATCACTTTCGGCACCTCGAAACTGCCTGCTTTCTCGACGGCCTTTTTCCACAGGTATACCGCGGTGTACGCCGCTGCCATCGGGTCACCGACGACGCGCTGCTGCCCATAGCGTGTTTTGAACGCCTGGACGAACTTCTCGTTGACCGGGTTTTTCAGGCTTTGGAAGTAGCTCATGCAGGTCAGAAAACCGACGAGATTTTCCGCACCGATGCCGGTGACTTCCTCTTCAGTGATCGCAAGGCCCATCAGCGTCTGGTTGGTACTGTCGATACCGGCAGCCTTGAGCTGTTTGTAGAACGCCACGTTTGAGCCGCCGACGATGGTCGACAGCACGATGTCCGGCTTGGCCACCTTGATCTTGTTGATCACCGAGGAAAATTCGATAGCGCCTAGCGGCAGGTAGTCTTCGCCGACGATGGAGCCGCCCTGTTTGGTGACCGATGCCCGCGCCAGCTTGTTGGTAGTACGTGGCCAGATGTAGTCGGAGCCGACCAGATAGACGCTTTTGCCCTTGTTGGCCATCAGCCAGGTGACGGCTGCCAGGGTCTGCTGCGAGGCCTCGGCGCCAGTGTAGATAATGGCCGGGGATTTTTCCAGCCCTTCATAGAAGGTCGGGTAGTAGAGCAGGCCCTTATTGCGCTCGAAGACCGGCAGCACCGCTTTGCGCGACGCCGAGGTGAACGCGCCAAAGGTGACCGCGACGTGGTCGTTTTCCAGCAGCTTGCGGGCTTTCTCGGCAAAGGTTGGCCAGTCGCTGGCACCATCTTCAACGATCGGTTCGATGGTTTTGCCCATCACGCCGCCACTGGCGTTGATCTCTTCGATGGCGAGCTTTTCGGCGTCGACCACCGAGGCCTCACTGATGGCCATGGTGCCGGTCAGCGAGTGGATGATGCCGACTTTCACAGTCTCGTCCGCTTGCGCCTGACCGATCAGGGAAAACGGCAGCAGGCTGATCGCACCCAGCAACAGAGCATGCTTGATCAAACGGCGTTTGTCGTTGTGCATTCACTTTTCTCCCAGGAATAAAAAAAGCCCGACATCCCGGCCAAATCAATGGGCGGGATGTCAGGCTTCTGTGCCGAATCTGGCGGGACAAACTGTGTCCGATCCAGTCGTACGCTAGGTGTCTCCCTACTTGCCAATGGGGCGTAGGGCAGACAGCTGGCGCGATGTCTCAGGGTGAACTTAGCAAGGGCAATGCCAACTGGCGAAACGGCTCTTGGCGCGCGTTTCGAAACCCTCAGGCAGAGCCCCCCTGCATTAATTGCACGCACAAATCGACATGCGCCGCTTTGGCGCGAACAGGGCTCCTACGCACCAAAAGCGTGATGCAGAAGACCCTTTTTTCTCGCGATATGTACTCATGCATAGACTGAGATATTGTGCTTTTGCAGGAGCGAACTTGTTCGCGAAGGCTATGTTCGAGGCGACCTAAACCTCACGAATGCACGGCCTTCTTCGCCAACGAATTCGCTTCTCCCTGACGCGCCTCGTCACGCATGGCCCGCTCCCTGCATGAGCCTGCCCGACACCCTCGCAGGGTCTCTTGCCACACGCCCACTCTCGGCAGGTGTGGAAGGTCCCTCGCACGACTGGTCCTGACACTGCCGTCACGCCAGCCCCAGGCACAACCGCCTGAGAGCCACCGTTGAATCCGCGGTTATTCGCTCAGTCTTCTTTCAGGCTCCCGGCCAGGTTCGGGCGTCTCACCTCACGTTGAACAAGGTTTATAGACATGGTTGACCCGTCGATCCGCATAGGAGGTCTGTTTTCCAATACCGGCGTTACCGCTGCCGGTGAGTGTTCAACAATGCGCGGCGCACAGTTTGCAATCCATCAGATCAACGCGGCAGGAGGCGTGAATGGCCGTCCTCTGGAACTGATTACCCGTAACCCGGATTCAACGCCTGCGTTGTTTGCCATGCACGTTGAATCGCTGATTCGTGAAGAGAACCTGCGGTTTTTCTTCGGTTGCTACACCTCGGCGGCGCGCAAGGCGGTATTGCCCGTCGTCGAACGCTACAACGCGGTGCTGCTCTATCCGGTTTACTACGAGGGCTTCGAGTATTCGCGCAACATCATTTACACCGGTGCCACGCCGAACCATAACGCCGTGCCATTGGGCAATTACATGTTCGACCACTTTGGCAGTCGCGTGCTGATGATCGGCTCCGAGTACGTCTACCCGTATGAAACCAATCGGCTGATGAGCGACCTGCTCTACGAGCGCGGTGGCAGCAAGCTGGGCGAGTACTACTTGCCATTGAAAAACGCCAGGCCAGAAGACTTCGCCAGGCTCATGGTCAAAGCCCGGGAGCTGAAACCGTCGTTCATCTTTTCCACGGTGGTCGGTGACACCATGGCGCACCTGTACCAGGCCTACGCCGACGCCGGTTTCGACCCGGCGGTCATGCCGATTGCCAGTGTCACCACCAGCGAAACCGACATTCAGCAGATGGGCGTTCATCTGGGCACCGGGCACATTTCGGCAGCCACTTACTTCCAGTCGATCGACACGCCGCTCAATCGACAGTGCATTGCGCAATATCGGGAGATGTTCGGCCAGCATCAGGTGACCGACCGCTGCTGGGAAGCCGCTTATTTTCAGGTCCATCTGCTGGCCAAGGCGATAGCCCGCGCAGGCAGCACGGAGGTAGAGGACGTTTTGCAAACCATGCGCGGTCTGGAATACGACGCGCCTCAGGGACGGGTGCGCATCGATGAGCACAATCACCATACCTACCTGTACTCGCGGATCGGCCGTGCCAATGGCGACGGGCAGTTCGACATCCTTTACGAAAGTCAGAAAGCGCTGAAGCCCGATCCTTATGCCGTTGCGCCTGACTTCAACGGCTGGTCCAGCCTGACCGGGAGGCGTCCATGACCCTGCGTGCCGCCAAGAAACGTTTGCGCAACGACAGCGCAGGCGGCATCAAGGACCTGCGCGACATCAGCGTGCTGGTGATGCACCCCGATGATGAAGACGGTCGCAACCTGATCGCTCAGTTGCAGCGTATTGGTTGCCAGGTACGCGTGCAGTGGCCGATTCCCGAGCGGTTGCAGAGTGAGGCTGACGTGATCGTGCTGGCGGTGTCGCCGGAAAGCCTGTCGACCAACACGCCCTGGCTGCTGCACAACTCGACGCCGCCGATCATTCCGGTGATCGCCTATGAAAACCCGATCATTGTCGAGGCGCTGGTGCAGCTCAATGCCTGCTCGGTGATTCCCTCGCCGGTCAGGTCTTTCGGCTTGCTGACGGCGCTGGCCATCACCCTCAGCCAGGCACGCAAAACACGGGAACGGGAAAAACACGTCAAGCGCCTGGAAGGGCGCATGGCGGTGATGCGTACCGTGCAGCAGGCAAAAATCATTCTGATGGAAACCAAGGGCATGTCTGAAATAGACGCTTACAACGCGCTGCGGGATCAGGCGATGGCCAAGCGTGAGCCCGTGGAGAAAATCGCCGAGGCGCTGGTAAAGGCCCACGAACTGTTCCAACAAGCCTGTTCCTGACAGGCTGCAGACTCGCTTCGAGCGTCGGGCCTCATCGGTCTGATCCTCTTCTGCGCGGACGCTTGCCATACGCCCTGAACCGGCAGGTATGGAACACCGCGTGGCGACCGGCATGGACAACGGCGTCCTCCGGATCGAGCCCATACCTGCGCATCCTGTGCAGGCGGCTCCAGTCAGTGCCTGCCCGATCCCGGGCGGCTCTTACCGTTATCTGGAGAACACCATGTCCGTAAAACGCCCCGACAAAGCCGACTTTCTGATTGCCGCCCAGGATCACGGGTACGACCTGTCAGACAGCCAGATGGCATCGTTCCTGAGTCTTGCTGACGAAACCCTGGGCTCCTACGAAGCCATTGATGCGTTGTACGCCGCTCACGTTGCGCAGCCCACGCCGCTGCGCGAACACAGCAAACCGACAGAGGCCGAAAACCTGCATGGCGCCTGGTACGTGAAGACGCACATTGCCGGTGCGGCGAGCGGCCCGTTGGCGGGCAGAACGGTGGTCATCAAGGACAACGTCTCAGTGGCCGGCGTACCGATGGCCAACGGTTCGCTGAGCCTTGATGGTTACGTGCCTTGCGAAGATGCCACGGTGGTCAAACGCCTGTTGGCCGCAGGCGCGACGGTGGTTGGCAAATCAGTCTGTGAAGACCTGTGTTTCTCCGGAGCCAGTTTTACCTCGGCCACCGGTGCGGTAAAAAACCCGTGGGACCTGACCCGCAACGCAGGCGGCTCCTCCAGCGGCAGCGCCGTGCTGGTCGCCTTGCAGGAAGTGGACATGGCCATCGGCGGCGACCAAGGCGGGTCGATCCGCATGCCGTCGGCCTGGAGCGGCATCGTTGGGCACAAGCCGACCTACAGTCTTGTGCCTTATACCGGGGCTTTTCCGATCGAGCGGACCATCGACCATGTCGGTCCGATGGCCAATAACGTGCGCGACTGCGCGGTCATGCTCGACGTAATCGCCGGGGCCGACGGGCTTGATTCAAGGCAGAAAAAACCGCCGACGGTCAGTTGTGTCGCGACCCTCGATCAGGGCGTTGCCGGCTTGAAAATCGGCCTGCTGCGCGAAGGTTTTGCGATTCCCGGCATGTCCGAACCGCAGGTCGACGCGCTGGTTCGCGCCGCAGTGGCACAGCTGGAAAGCCTTGGTGCGACGGTCGGAGAGGCAAGCGCTCCGTGGCACCGCGGTGTGGCGCTGGACATGTGGAATGTCATCGCCACCGATGGTGCGGCGTACCAGATGTTGCAAGGCAACGGCTATGGCATGAATGTCGACGGCTATTACGACCCCGACATCATGAGCTACTTCGGTTCCAGGCGTCGTGAGCATGCCAACGCATTGTCCAGCAGCGTGCGTGCCGTGGCACTTACCGGGCATTACAGCCTGAAAAACCTGCACGGTGCCTACTACGCCAAGGCGCGGATGCTGGTGCCGGAACTCACCCGTCAATACGATGAAGCATTCAAGGATTTTGACGTGCTGGTGATGCCGACCATGCCGTTTGTGGCCACCATGCTGACCGCCGCCGATGCGCCGATTGAGGAGTACGTGCACAGCGCCCTGAACATGCTCGCCAATACCGCGCCGTTCGACCTGACCGGCCACCCGGCCACGTCAATCCCGGCAGGCCTGGCCGAGGGCCTGCCGGTTGCTATGATGATTGTCGCGCCGCGCTTCAAGGATGCCTTGGCGTTGCGTGTCGCGCAGGCTTATGAAACCGCCCGCGGAGCGTTTCCCAAGCCGCCGCGTGCTTGAATCCGCACGCTGACCGAGGGGCGTGCGTGCTTGATGTAAGAGCACATCGCCCCCTCTCTCAAGGCTTCCATACCTCCACATCCTGAGCATCCACCGCCTTGGGCAGCAGGCCCGCTGCCAAGAAGGCATCGGCGATATGCTGCTGCTCGTCCAGTTGCTCATGCGTGACCGGCTGTATCTGATAGGTGCGGTGGCTGTTGGCGATTTCGACCGTTTCGATATCCAGATTGCCCCATAAAGGGCTCAGTACCTGCGCGGCTTCTCGCGGGTTGGCCTTTAGCCAGATACCGGCGCTGTGCAGCAGCTCGTAAACCACGCTGAGTACTTGCGGATGGTCCTTGGCGTAGTTGGTGCCGGTCAGGTAATAGCGTTTGTAGCTCGACAGCCCCTTGCCGTCAGCCAGGGTGCGGGTCGGCAATTGCCGTTGGGCGCTGGTCAGGAAGGGTTCCCAGGTGACCCAGGCGTCCACCTTGTTGTTTTCGAAGGCCGCTCGGCCGTCGGCGGGCGACAGGTAGGCGGCCTGAATATCCGAAAATGCCAGACCGGCCTTTTTCAACGCAGCAATCAGCAGGTAGTGGGAACCCGCCGCCTTGGTAACGGCGACCTTTTTGCCTTTCAGGTCTGACAACTGCTGCAAGGGCGAGCCTTTGTGCACGATGATTGCCTGGGCTGAGGGCGATGCCGCTTCCTGGGCGAAGTAGGTCAGCCTGGCCTCCGCTGCCTGGGCGAAGATCGGTACGGTGTCCGCCACATCCGCGCTGATATCGACGTTGCCGACGTTCAGCGCCTCCAGCAGCGGCAGGCCATTCGGAAACTCATGCCAGGTGACGGTGACGTCCTGTGGCGCAAGGGCTTTTTCCAGCGTGCCGCGTGTTTTCAGCAGGGTGATCAGCGTGGAAGACTTCTGGTAACCGATCCGCAACGTTTGCTGTGCTTCGACGGGCAGGGCGATGCATAACGCCAACGCCGCGAGCAGGACTGCCAGCAGCGGACGGCGGTAGCCAGGTTGTGTGTGTTTTATCGGGTTGGGCATGGCACGCTCGGTATTTAAAGGTGACGCTGAGTGTCAGTAGCCGCGCTGGCGATCAGCCTGATTCTGCAAGGCCTGCCCATTGAGAAAACGCTCAAGGTTGGCCAGAAAACTGTCGGCTATCTCGTGACGGCTGTTGCTGGAGATCGCCGAGGTGTGAGGTGACAGGCGTACGCGAGGGTTTGAGTACAGTGGATGCCCATCCGGCAGCGGTTCGGGTTCGGTGACGTCCAGCGAGGCGAGGCCGATGCCGCCTTGATCCAGTGCCGTGAGCAGCGCCTCATGATCAAGCAAACCCCCACGGGCGATGTTGATCAAGTGCAGGCCGGGTTTGGCACTGTTCAGCACGTCGGCGTTGACGATATGCCGGGTAGCCGGTGTCAACGGCGCGGCCAGTACCAGATGGTCTGCGCGCGCGAACAGGTCATGAATGTCGCGTGCAGCCTCGACACCGTCAACCTCGAAAGGAGCCAAACTTTGCCGCAATGCGATCACGTTGATACCCAGCGCCTGGGCCTTGCTGGCCAGGCTGCGACCGATGGCACCAAAGCCGAGAATCCCGAGCGTGGTGCCCTTGAGCGGCGTCAGTGCGGTGAAATTCCATTGCGAGTCATGCACCCAGATATCCGGCAGGTGCTTGGCAGCAGCAAAAATGGCGGCTAGCGAGAACTCGGCAATGTTTTCAGCCGCGCTGCCCCGCGAGGTACTTACCGGCGGCCCGTCGAACAGCCAGCCCGGATAGAAGTCGATACCCGAAGACACCACCTGAATCCATTTCAGGCCATAGGGCCAGCCGGGCGGCGGCGAGGCCGGGGCTTCATAACCACGCACATTGATAGGGCGCGCCAGCAGAATGCTGACCTCGCCGGGCAAGTCGCTCGGCACTCCGGCAGGTACGCTGATGACCTTGGCTTCCGGGTGGGTCACTGCAAGCCGCTCGCGGATCACCTGATTGAAATCATCATCCAGCTGGCTGGCAATCACGAGTCGGGTCATGCCACCGCCTCGTCAGATTGATGGGCGACAGCCTTCGCATGACGATTGACCGGCACCTCAAGGCCGAGGTTTTCACGCAGCGTATTGCCGCTGTATTCGGTGCGAAACAGTCCCCGTTGTTGCAGTACCGGCACCACCCATTCGGTGAAAAACTGCAGGCCGTCCGGCAGAACGCTGTTGATGATGAAGCCATCGGCTGCGCCTGCTTCGAACCATGTTTGTATCGCGTCGGCGACCTGTTGCGGCGTGCCGACAAAGTCACGGCGGGGCAGGGAGAAGCGCAGGGCGACTTCACGCAGGCTCAGGCCTTCGTCTCTGGCCTGTTGCTTGATCCGGTCCGAACCGCCTTTCTGGCTGTTGGAGCCCAGATCGCCCAGTTCCGGGAAGGGTTCGTCCAGTGGGTACTGGCTGAAGTCATGGTCATTGAACGGTCGGCCAAGGGCGACAATGGCGTCTTCGATCGTCACCAGATCCACGGCCTGGCGATAGCGGCTTTCCACCTCAGCCTCATCGCGCCCGACAATCGGGCGAATGCCTGGCAGAATCGACAGCGCGTGAGGGGCGCGACCAAAGCTGCCAGCCCTTTGTTTCAGGTCCTGATAATAGGCGCGCGCTTCATCGAAACTCTCGGCGTGGACAAAGATCGCGTCAGAGTTCTGAGCGGCGAAGTTACGCCCGGCCTCGGAGGTGCCTGCCTGAAAAATCACCGGCTGACCCTGATTCGACCGGGCGATGTTGAGCGGGCCTTTCACCGAGAAGAATTCGCCCTTGTGGTTCAACGGGTGCAGTTTGCCGGGCGTGAAAAACTCGCCTTTCTGCTTGTCGTAGGCGAAGGCGTCGTCTTCCCACGAATCCCACAGGCCCTTGACCACCTCGATATGCTCTTTGGCGATGCGGTAGCGTACGGCGTGCGGTGGGTGTTCTCCCTTGCTGAAGTTGTCGGCGGTGCCACTGAGCCAGGAAGTCACCACATTCCAGCCAGCCCGACCGCCGCTGATGTGGTCCAGCGAAGCAAACTGGCGAGCTACCTGAAAGGGTTCGGTGTAGCTGACAGTCACCGTTGCCACCAGACCGATATGCCGGGTGGTTGCCGCCAGTGCGGACAGGATGGTCAGCGGTTCGAAACGATTCAGGTAGTGCGGGCTGGATTTCTCATGAATGTGCAGGCTGTCGGCGATGAACACAAAATCGAAGCGCGCCGCTTCGGCCAACTGGGTCTGCTGCTGATAAAAGCCGAAATTCACACTGGCGTTGGCCAGCGCCTGCGGGTGGCGCCATTCGCCCCAGCCATGGCCGACCCCGTGGACCATCGCGCCAAGTTTAAGGTGTCGTTGTCTGCTCATGGTTTTGCTCCGGACGGTTCAGAAAGGTGGATGCACCTCCGCCTGGAGAAAGGGGTCGGTATAGGATGACGATATGCCTATAAAAACCCACAGTGAAATTCTATTTTGTTATATGTTAATTATTAAATTAAATAATTAACTAGTATTTAAATATGCATAAATTGAATTTTACTCGCTGGTTCAGAATTCATTCCCGTGGCTTGGCAGCCGGTCGCCAAGCAGCGGCAGTTTCGTCAGCATGTTCTTCAGCGCCAGAGCATCCCACGGCAGGTGCTCGGCAATGCCAAGCCCGACCACGTCCACGGCGCTGGCAACGTCTGTCAGCAAGCGGACGACCTGCTCGATAGTCATCTTGCCCTGAGCAACGCCTTCAAATTTACTGGCAGGGACACCGGGTTGGGCAAACAGCACAGAACGAAACAGTGCCGGGTCCAGCACGTCCAGGTCCAGATGGACCGCCAAGTGTCTTGCACCGGTTTCCTCAAGCCACTGCAGCACCGGCTCGCTGGAGTCTGCCAGCGCCTGTACATCGGCGCTGCGCAGCCCGAGACGCTTGATGAATGCGCTTTCGGCCTCAAGGGTTTCCTGCAGGCCCGCGTACATCACATTGGCCGGCTTGATCGGGCGTTTCACGGCATCGACGAAATCCTTGTCACCTTCGCCCAGCAGATTGCCCATGACCATCGCGTGTGCATGCTGGAAGTCTCTGGGTGTCATGACGTCCGGATGAGCGTCGACCCACAGCACCGCAAGGTCACCGTCGTAACGTTCGTTCAGGTAGGCGAATGGCGCGAGGTCGACCAGGCAGTCGCCACCCAGAACCACCAGACGATCCGGCTGATGCCGGTCGATCAACTGCCGTGCAAGGCCAAGCTGCGCCAGCAGCGCATGGCGGGCGATGATGCCTTTTTCCAGTTCAAGTGGTTGGTCATCCGGATCGGTTACGGCCACGTGCTCGACGGCCCCTGACGCGTCCGGTGCCAGCCACGCCAGCAGCTGTGCACCAAAATGATAAGGCGCGTTGTTGCCACCTTGCCACTGGGGAAAGATCAGGCGCAGGGTTTTATCGGGGTGGGTAGTCATCGAGGTTTTCCTTCGTCACCGTTCATTGGCATGGCGGTGATACTGCTCGACCCGGATGCGGCGTGCTTTGCCTGAACGGTCAATCGCTGTGCCGAAGATGCCAATCGTCTTATCGTGGCCCAAGCAACTGCTGAGGAGAGATGCCATAAACGTTTTTGAAGGCTCGACTGAAATGCGAGAGGTTGCTGAAGCCGAAATTCAGCGCAGCGTCACTGACCCGGCGAACGTGGCCTTTGCGCAATGCGTCGTGGCACGCCGAGAGCCTTTGCTGCCAGAGCCAGCGAATGGCCGTGGTGCCTTCCTGTGCGAACAGGCGATTGAGCGTGCGTGGCGAAACATGAGTCGCCAAAGCAATGCTTTCGGCCGTCAGCCCTGTGTCGGGCAGATTATTCAGCAGGAATCGCTTGATGCGCTGCAGTTGTTGCATTTGACGAGAATGCTGCCGGATATCGGTGTCGCCGAACACCGAGTCCAAGGCTGTAGACAGTACGTCCAGCAGTGATGCATTGAGTCGCTCGCTCAGCGGGTCCGATAAGCCTTCTGTGTTCCAGGCTTCATTCAACAAGGTTGCGGCAACACGGCCCAGCGTCGAACGGCCATCGAGCGTGCGGCACACCAGTCGTTCGGCACTGGGGATGTGTTGCAGCAACAGCCTGCGGGGCACCGCCAACACAATCTGATCGTCACCTTCGGGGTAACTGCACGCGTAAGGCTGTGCGCTATCGTAAAGGACGATATCGCCAGCGCCTTGCCGGGACTCCCTGTCGTTCTGCACGACGATCGCGTCGGAACACAAAGAGAGCGTGAGGAGGAAGTGATCGCTCTCCCTGTCTTGCGGCAACCGCCGGTAATGGAGGGGGGAAGACTGGATACGGGTGAAGGTAATGCTACTCTGATCCCTGACATTCAGCCTGCCGTCAAACGGCGCTTTGTTCAGAGGCTGGCTGGTGACCAGGCCATACGTCGAGCTCACAACCTCCTGCCAGGCGTCGAAACGATCCTCGGGTCGTAGTGGTTCGGCTGGGAAAATCATGGCCATGTCTGCCTCTGCGACGAGCGTCTTTTTACCAAGTGATCGGCGGCAAGGTTATCAGACGTTGATCCAGAGCAAGACCCCTGTGCTGGCAGTGTTTCAAGGTGATGAAAATAGTTTATATATCTGTGATCCAGCCGTTATATCCCTACGTATGCAGCGCTCTGCTTACCCAAGCCTTCCAGAACAGGAGTTCCATGGATCCGCGTCTTGCTGGACTTTCCTTCTTGCTGACCCTGGGCTGGACTGGCGCAGTCATTCTTGTCATCTGGTTCTATTACTGATGACGGCGAGTTGTTCAAAGCAGGTAAAGGAACGGTGTACCAGGCGCGCTTAGCCGACTACCGGCCAGGCCAAGGGGTGTCTGTGTGTGTGGTGGCGAACCAGTTGCCCTAAAGCTGTTCCGTTTGATGCCGATGTTAATGCTACAGCTACCTGCCAAGTGGAGTCGGTCATTCCATCCGACGCTGATGAACTGCAGTTTGCGCTATGGACGGCATTGAGAAAGACGATTAACCGGCTTGATCGGCAGCCTCCATAGTCCACACATCGGTGTGTCTGACAGGGCTCGCGGAAACCGGCGCTTTATAACAATACTTCCATAGATGCTTACTCGCAGAGTATTTCCACATGTCGACCACAATTGAAACCACCCACAGGGACAAGGCCGGGCTGGAACTTGATCTTCACTCGCTGATGACGGCCATTGACCGCTCCCAGGCGATGATCGAGTTCGATCTTGAGGGCAATATCCTGCGGGCCAATACCAATTTTCTGGATTGCGTCGGTTATCGGCTGGATGAGGTCCAGGGTCGGCATCACCGCATGTTCTGCACGCCGGAACATGCATCCAGCGTCGAATATGCGACGTTTTGGGAAAAACTCGGCAAGGGCGCTTTCGACGAAGGGCAGTACAAGCGCCTGGGCAAGAACGGGCGCGAGATCTGGTTGCAGGCGACTTATAACCCGGTGTTCGACGAGCAGGGCAACCCGTTCAAGGTGGTGAAGTTCGCCACAGACGTCACTGCGCAACGCAAGTCCAATGCCGAGTACGAAGGCAAGGTCGCGGCCATCGATCGCTCGCAGGGCATCATCGAGTTCGACCTGAACGGTCGCGTGCTCAACGCCAACGAAAACTTTCTCAAGGTCCTGGGCTATCGTCTGGATGAGATTCAAGGCCAGCACCATCGCATGTTTTGCGAAGACGACTACCTTAACAGCCCGGCCTACCGTGCCTTCTGGGCCAAGCTCGAACGTGGCGAGTATGACTCCGGGGAATACAAGCGCATCGGCAAGAATGGTCGCGAGCTGTGGATCAGCGCCACTTACAACCCGATATTCGACCCGGATGGTCGTCCTTACAAGGTCGTGAAGTTCGCCAACGATGTGACCGAGAGCCGCATTCGTCAGGCTGAGTCCGCAGGCAAGGTGACGGCCATCGAACGTTCTCAGGCGGTGATCGAATTCGATCTGACAGGCAAGGTGCTGCACGCCAACCGCAATTTTCTGGCGGTATTCGGCTACGAGCTCGATGAAATCGTCGGTGAACACCACCGTATGTTCTGCTCCGAGGAATTCGTCAGCAGCCTGCAGTATCGTGAGCTCTGGGAGAAGCTGGGGCGCGGCGAGTACGACGCCAACGAATACAAGCGCAAGCGCAAGGACGGTAAGGAGATCTGGATTCAGGCCACCTACAACCCGATTTTCGATGCACAGGGCAAACCCTACAAGATCGTCAAGTTCGCGCTCGACGTGACTGTGGCCAAGGAAACCAGCGTCGAGGACCAGGGCAAGGTGAATGCCATCGACCGCGCCCAGGCCGTCATCGAATTCGACATGGCCGGCAACATCATCACCGCCAATGCCAACTTCCTCAAAGCGCTGGGTTATGGCCTGCTGGAAATCAAAGGCAAGCATCACCGTATCTTCTGTGAGGAAGAGTATGTGCGCGGCACCGAGTACCGTGAGTTCTGGCACGGGCTGGGGCAGGGCGAGTTCTACTCCGGGCGCTTCATGCGTGTCAGCAAATACGGGCAGAAAATCTGGATTCAGGCGACGTACAGCCCGATTTTCGACCACGACGGCTTGCCGTTCAAAGTGGTGAAATTCGCCACTGACATTACCCGTCAAGTCGAGATGGAGCAGGCGATAGAGGCCAAGACCCGCGCCATGGGCGAGTCGGTGAAAGCACTGATGAATGCCATTTCCTACGTCGCACAAAGCACCGAGACAGCCACCGATCTGGCCAGAATGACGCGTGAGCAGGCCAGTTCCGGTTCGCAGACGCTGGTCAAGGCGTCCGACGCGATGGGCATGATTGCCAAGTCCGCCGAGGGCATTCAGGACATCATTCAGGTGATCAGCGAGATCGCCAGTCAGACCAACATGCTGGCCTTCAACGCGGCCATCGAAGCGGCCAGGGCCGGTGAGCATGGCCTGGGCTTTTCGGTAGTCGCCGACGAGGTGCGTAAGCTGGCCGAGAAGTCCTCGCGTGCGACCAAGGAAATCAACAAGCTGATTCTGGAAACGGTCAGCCGGATCGAGTCGGGCAACGAGATTTCGCGCTGTGCCGGCGAAGCCTTCGAACACATCGTGGAAGGCGTGATGCAGACCACCCAGGCGATCGACGGGATCAATACTGCCACCGAGAAGCAACGCCTGTCGGCGCAGGAAGTCGAGACCCTGATTGTCGAGCTGCATAAAGCCAACCTGACTGGCTATACCGAAACGCTGAACAAGGCATCCATCGGACAACCTGCATGAGCAGCCTGAATGCCTATGGCGTGGTGCAGATCAATGGCGTGTATCTGGCGGTGGTTGCCGATGCGTTGATGGAGGCCGTGCACTGGCCCGCTGATCTGAATCCCCATCCGTTGACCCGGGGAGCGCTGCGCGGGGTGTTTACCTTGCGTGGCAAACCGGTGCCATTGGTCGACCTGCGTGCTCAACTGGCGGAGGGCGGCGATATGTCTTCGCCGACGCCGCTGGTCGCGATTCTCAAGTACGGCGGTGGTTACCTCGGGCTGGCGATCGATGCGGTGTGCGACATTCTCAAGGCCCGTGATTCTCAGTTCAGTCCGCTGGGACCTGCGGGCAGTGGTGTCGGGCTGCTGCCCTCTCTGCTGCTCGGCGCTGAAGAGTCGCGGATGATCTACAAGCTTGATCTTGCCTTCATGAGTGGTTTGCCAGGCGTACTGTTCGCTGCCGATCCCAACGCGCAAGTGCTCAAGGACGAGGCGCTGGCCGCCAAGAACCGTTTGCTGCATTACCTGGTGTTCGAGTGCGACGGCCGTAACTTCTGTATCGATGCCAGCGTTGTGACCGAGTTGGTGGACGAACCCGAGATCACGGCGTCGGATTTTGCCAGTGACTGCTGCTTTGGCGTCACCTCGGTGCGTGGCACCAAGGTCCCGGCGCTCAACCTGTCCGAAGTGCTTGGCCTGGACCACCAGCGTCAGACGTCCAAGCCGCAGTTGCTGCTGTTGACTGCCCCGGACGGGCGGGTCTGCGGGTTCGGCTACGACCGCATGGTCGCCATTCAGCGTCAGAATCCGGACAGTCTGTTGGCGGCGCCGGGCTATGGCCTGCCGCATCCAGAGCTGCTGGCCGGGGTAATGAACCTGGAGGAGGGGCAGCAAGCCTTGTTGCTTGATCATCCGATGCTGTTGCAGCGTCCGGAAGTCAAAAGCTACACCCAGGTTTACCAACACGACGTCAAACCTGCCCAGGCCTCGCACGATGTGACCAAGGCCATGCTGCGCCACGCCTGCCTGCTGTTCGATGCGCCGACCCGCTTCGTCGCACCGTTGAGCCAGATCGTGGAAATCATGAGCATGCCGCAGCAACTGATCGGCCTGTCGCAGCCGGAAACGCATTTGCTGGGGCAGTTCAATCTGCGCGGCGAACAGGTGCCGCTGATTTGCCTGAGCAGCCTGTTGGGCGAAGGGGCCCAGGTCCAGGGCGACGCGTCGCGTGTATTGATCGTGCGTGGCGAGCGGCTGTGCTTCGGTTTTGCCGTGAACCGCGTCGATGCGATCGACGCCTTCAATCAGTTCGATCCGGCCATGCTGGAACAAGGCTGGCAAGCCAGTACCGGCAAGGGCATTTCGGTCAATGACCGGGTCCGTTCGCTGGTCAGCGTCGGCAGTCAGGAGCGCAGCTGGCGCGCGACCCTGCTCGATCTGCAGGGCCTGGCCAGACAACTGGAATGCAACGTCAATCAGCGCCGCGCGGTGCAATCAGTCTGAACCGAATGCGCCGCGCGTGGCCTTATTTGAGTGTCCACCAGCGGAGTCAACGACCATGACTGACAAGAAAGACGAGAAAAAACCGGAACCGCAAAGCGATGTGCCCGCGCATTCGACGCCCGAAGAAAAGGAACGCCTGAAAGACTTCAACAAGGACGGCATCCCGCCTGGGGTTTGCTGATCAGCCTGCGATAGTGTTCACGTGACGCCCGGTCTGTTCAGGCCGGGCGTTGTCGTTTCTGAAAGCCTGACTGGGCTTTGTCTAGACTCACGCGTCGCGCAGCAGGTCGTTGGCGTTGAGCAACTGATAGGCGATCTGTGGACGTGCTTCCAGGGCGCGGCGGATGGCGGCGGGTATCGATTGGCGCGTCTTGCGGCACAGCCCGACCTTTTCCTCGACGACAATGCTGATGCCGCGCATGGTGCGCACTTCATTGAAGCCCGGCGCGACGTCGACACGCACGCCCAGTTGCTGGAAAATCTTGCGCTGCATGTGCTCCAGGTCTTCCAGACTGTCGATACGCTCCAGGCGATCCAGCAGGCTTTTCTCTGCGTCGCGGGACAGCAGCAGAATCCGCAGGTCTGCATCTTCCGCGTCCAGCAGCTCGCGCTTGCAGTCGCAAGCGCCGGGCGGGCAGGGGGTACGGATTTTCAAAGGGGCGTTCATGGGCGCAGCATAGCGACTGATATGGGCGTCTGACCATAGCTGAGTGCATGTGCGCCGCGCAGTTAAAAAGCCTGGACCCTGCCGATATTCGCAGCGCTCCGCCGGGGCCTTACAGGTGCCGGATCAATTCGGCCACTTCATCTCGCCCTTGATGACTTTTGCGCTCATCTCCAGCGAAGCCGGCTCGGCCAGTTGCGGCCAGGCTTTCTGCATGGCGTCGATCAGGGCGGCGGAATCCTTGGCCTTGGCGGCCTGTTCTTCGAAGGACTTCAGGTAGTCGGCGGTGAACGTCACAGCCTGGGTGCCCGCTGGAACCTCGCCCAGATAATGGCCCGGAATAACCGTGACCGGCTTCAGCGCCTCAATGCCCTTGAGGGTCGCGAGCCAGTCCTGACGCGATTTCGGGCTTTGGGTGTCAGCAATCCAGACATGAATGCCGCTGGACACCACAACGCCGCCGACCACCGCCTTGAGCGATGGAATCCATACGTAGCTGCGCTCGGGTGCCGGACCGTCAAGGCCTTTGATCTGCAACGGTTGGCCTTCAAGGGTCAGATGATCGCCCTTGAGCACCTCTGGCAGGACCAGGCTGGCTGGCGCATTGTCCTTGAGAATCGGGCCCCAGTAGGCGAGTTTGCCCTGCATCGACGCCTTGATCGCCTTCACGGTAGGCGCGCTGGCGACGATCTTTGCTTTGGGGAACGCGGCTTTGATGACGTCCAGACCGAAGTAGTAGTCCGGGTCACTGTGGCTGATGTAGACCGTGGTGAGTTGCTTGCCGCTGGCCTTGATCTTCTGCACCAGGGCCTCGGCGTCGTTGCGCTGGAACTGCGCATCGATGAGAACCGCGTCATGCTTGCCGGTGATCAGTTCGGATGACACCGGGAAGACGGCTTTTTCAGCCGGGTTGTACACCTCGATGGCCAAGGGGGCGGCGGCCTGGGCTGCGAGAGGGAACAGAGCAGCGAAGGACAGGGCAAGCAGGGATTTGCGCAACATGGGTACGACCTTGGTTCGGGCAGGACTGAGGTGGTCATCTTAGGTTGCCTCAGGTGAAACAAAAGCCTCAGTATTGGCAACTATTGATTGCTTATATCGGACGAATCGTGGATCGGATCATAGCGGCGCGGGTATTCATCGCCATCAACGACAGGGGCAGCCTCATTGCCGCCGCCGAGGCGTTGGACATGTCTCGGGCAATGGTCACGCGGTATCTGGCGCAGATGGAGCGCTGGGCCGGAGCACGATTGCTGCACCGGACCACGCGCAAGCTCGGCTTGACCGCCCCCGGACAGGTGACGTTGTTGCGGTGTCAGCAACTGGTCGAGCTTGCCGACGCGGTGCCGCTGGCGGCCGATACGCAAGTCGACGAGCCGCGCGGCATGCTGCGCATCGCCTGTTCGCAGTCACTGGCCCTGGCCGTTCTGGCACCCGCGGTGACGGCTTACCTGCAACGCTATCCCGGCACCTCGGCAGACCTGCTTATCGGTAACGAGGCCGTGGATCTGGTCAGCGAGCGAATCGATCTGGCGATCCGCATCACTAATCAATTGGACCCCAATGTAATTGCCCGTCCGCTGGGGCAATGCGCTTCGGTGGTGTGCGCTGCTCCAGCCTATCTTGCCGTGCACGGCACGCCGTCCAGGCCGCAGGAACTGACTGCCCATAACTGCCTGACCTATACGTACTTCGGCAAGAGCCTCTGGGAATTTACCCGCCAGCAGATGCCGCTCAGTGTGCCGGTCGGCGGCAACCTGAGTGCCAACGATTCAGTGGTGCTGCTGGAGGCCGCAGTCGCGGGCGCCGGTATCAGTCTGCAGCCTGTGCATTCGGCAACGCCGCTGATTGCGAGCGGCAAGCTGATCGCCCTGATGCCGGAGTACCAGCCACGGGCACTGGGGATACACGCGATCTACACTTCGCGGCACCACCAGTCGGCAACGCTGCGCACTTTTCTGGATTTTCTGACTGAATGGTTTGAGAGGGACGGAGATTAGATCACCTGCTGCGTCCAGAACGGCATGCCAACGCGGAGCATAGGCACGATAGGGGCCACACAGACACCTATCGTTTCTCACGCTCCGACTGTGCAGGATCAGGTCTTGAACTTGCGCATCAGGCCGTCGAGTTCGCTGGACAGTAGTTCCAGACTTCTGGAATCCGCACGGGCGGAGTCCGAAAGGTCGGCGATCAACTGGGCGTCGCCATGGATCTGGCTGATGTGACGGTTGATGTCCTCGGCCACCTGATGCTGCTCTTCGGCGGCGGTTGCGATCTGGGTATTCATGTCGCGAATCACATCCACCGACTCACGGATCTGCCCGAAGCTGCTGCGTGCCTGTCCGATCTTGGTCACCGATTGCTGCGACACGTCGAGGCTGGCGTGCATCTGTTGCGCCACAGAGGCGGTGCGTTTGGCCAGATTGCCCAGCAGGTTGTCGATTTCGGCGGTCGAGTCCGAAGTACGTTTGGCCAGCGCGCGGACTTCGTCGGCTACTACGGCAAAGCCGCGACCTTGTTCGCCTGCGCGGGCTGCTTCGATGGCAGCGTTGAGGGCCAGCAGGTTGGTCTGCTCGGCAATCGAACGGATGGTGTTGAGGATCGACTGAATGCCTGCGCTGTCCTTTTCCAGTTGCGTCATGTCCTTGGCCGAGCGGGTGAGTTCTTCGCTGAGCCGGTCCACGCTGCGCACTGCATCATCGATCTGCCGCTGACCTTCACGCGCCTGCTGCTGACCGCTGTCGGCCGAATCGGCGGCCTGGCTGCAGGAGCGGGCGACTTCGTTGGAGGTGGCGACCATTTCATGGAAGGCCGTGGAGACCATGTCCACCGCCTCGCGCTGACGTCCAGCGGCTTCGGCCATGTCGTTGGAGACACGGGTGGAGCTGTGTGAGGCTTCAAGAATCTTCCCGGCAGCCTGGCCGATGTGCTGGATCAGGTTGCGAATCGCGGTGAGGAATTTATTGAACCAGCCTGCCAGTTGCGCAGTTTCATCCTTGCCGCGTACAGCGAGGTTCTGGGTCAGGTCGCCTTCGCCGCCCGCAATGCCTTCCAGGCCGCTGGACACGCTGTGAATCGGACGCACGATGACGCTGGCAAAACTGGCACCGACAATCGCAAAGACCACCGCCAATACCGCAGCGATAATACCGATCAGCCAGGTCAGGCGGGTGGCGGAGGCCATCACTTCGTCCTGTTTGATCAGGCCGATGAAGTTCCAGCCCAGTTGCTCGGACGGGTACACGTTGGCCATGTAGCGCTCACCGTTGAGTGTCACCTCGACCAGACCACTGGGGGTTTTGGCCAGCTCGCTGAAGCCGTCGCCCAGCTCACCCAGTTTTTTGAAGTTGTGCTCCGGCTGTTTGGGATCGACCAGCACGGTGCCGCTCTTTTCCATCAGCATCAGGTAGCCGCTGTCACCCAGCTTGATCTGCTTGACGATGTTGGTCAGTTGCTTGAGTGATACGTCGATGTTGACCACGCCGCCAGGGTTGCCCAGTTTATTGGGGATCGCCCGAATGGTGCTGACCAGTACTGCGTCATCGTTGGCCCAGTAATAGGCGTCGCTGCGCACGGTTTTGCCAGCATTGGCCATTGCGGTCTTGTACCACGGGCGAACACGCGGGTCGTAGTTGCTCATTTTCGGGTCTTCCGGCGTCATGATGTAGCTGCCGTTGATCAGCCCGTAAGAGACGTAGGAGTAGGCCGGGTGGGCCTTGGCGATACTGGCGAACAGCTCGGTCGCCTGTTTGTCGTTTTCCGACTGTGCGGTGGCGGCTGCGCCCATGTAGTTGCGGAAATCGTCGCCCGCCCCGGCGATCAGCGGGTGCGCCGCGATGTAATTGACGTTCTGCGTGATGCCGTCGAAAAACAGCTGCATGGCATTGTCGACCTGACGAATTTCACGTCCGCTGCTGTCCACGAAATCACTGGTGGCCTTGTCACGCAGATTCACGATCACGATGGCGGCCACGACAAGTATGGGCAAGCACGCAATGACTGCGAACGCCCAGGTCAGTTTCTGTTTGATATTCATTTGAGCTCCGGAGTGTCCATTACTACCGCAAATGTTGGCGCTGCATACCTGCAGTCTGTTGCACCGGGTGATGACCCGAAGCTATGTCTTATGGTCTACCAAGAGCAGGTCGGCTCGCCGTCAGCGTTCTTTAGGAGGTGTGGCGGTAATGGGCATGCGTGTCGTTTCTGGGCCAGATGACCCAGTCACTTTCGACGACAGGCCAGCCTCGACCCTTACAAGACGCGCCCACCGAACTCTGTCATGGCATCCAGCATTGCGTCCTTGAAATAAGCCAGTGAAGCCCGGTCACAGAGAATCTGAAAACAGGGTTCGCTCTGTGCGCCAATATTGATCACGATCACATTGATTCGCGCTGCCGAGGTCTGCGCCACCGAGCCGACTGCGAATGCTGCCGGACTCAGGTCCACGCCGCACAATTTGGCCATCACCTCGGGGATGCACGGGCCGCTCAGTTGCAGCCACGCATGGCTGTCTTCACGAGGCAGCAGGTAATTGGCGTTATGGTCCAGTTCCCAGCGGGCTTCTTCATCGGCTATGCGCTGGCCTTTATCAAACGGGCTGCCGAGCAGCAGGTATTCGGTCTGCGAAAGACGTGCAACATGGCTGCCGTCGGCCTGAGTAACCGCGCGGTTCGGCGTGTCGGGCAGACTGAAACCACGTGCTGTCAGGTATTCGGCGCTTTGTGTACCGCGAAACCCCACGCGCGGCAGGTCGGTCAGGTCTTGCAGTGTGCACAGTGAGGGCGCGTCGGCTCTGACCGGGCGGTCCTGGATAAGGCTATTCATGGTTCAGAGCTCCTGGCGCTGGTTTTCAGGATCAAAGAAGGGCAGTTTCACGACAGTCGCCTGAACCACCACGCCGTCTTCGACGCGAATCGGAATCTGCTGGCCGGGTGTGCTTTGGTCGAACGCGGCATAAGCCATGCCGATAATCATGCCCAGGCTTGAAGAGTATTCGCAGGAGGTCACGTTGCCACTGATGTGCGGGCCTTTGAGCACCAGATGACCTTCAAGCGGCAGCGGACTGGCCTTGGGCAGGGTGAAGCCCACCAGCTTGCGTTTCTGCGGCCGGGCTTCGAGGATATCCACCGAGCGGCGGCCGACGAAGAACGGCTTGCTTCGGCTGACCGCCCAGCCCATGTCGATTTCGGCCGGATGGGTCATGCCATCGGTGTCCTGGCTGATGATGACGTGGCCTTTTTCCAGACGTAACAGACGTTGCGTCTCGACGCCGAACGGACGCATGTCGAAGGCCTTGCCAGCCTCGGTCAGCGCGTCCCACAGTGTCAGGGCATGCCTGGCCGGAACGTGGATCTCGTAGCCCAGTTCGCCGACGAAGCCGACCCGCAACAGCCGCGCCTTGATACCGGCAACGGTGCCCAGGCGCACGCCCAGATAGGGGAAGCCTGCGGCGGACAGATCAAGGTCGGTACACACTTGCTCCAGCACCTTGCGCGAATCCGGGCCCGCCACGTTGACCGCAGCAATGGCCGCTGTAACGTTGGTGATGTCCACATTCAGACGCCACTGGGCATTCCACTTGAGCATCTGTTGGTAGATGCGATCCACACCGCTGGTGGTGGCGGTGACGTAGAAGTGCTGGTCGGCAAAGCGTGCACAAACGCCGTCGTCGATGACCACGCCTTGCTCGTTGGTCATCAGCGCGTAGCGTGACCGCCCGACCGGCTGCTTGAGGAACGCAAAGGTGTACATGCGGTTGAGCAGCTCGGCGGCATCGGGCCCGCGTACGTCCAGCCCGCCGAGTGTCGACACATCGATAATCCCGACCTTATTGCGCACATGCAGAGCTTCTTGCTGCATGCAGGCATCGCGTTGCGATGGCTTGCCATAGAACGCTGGGCGCTGCCAGATCCCGGCCGGCATCATCTTCGCGCCTGCCTGCACATGCCGTTGATGCATGGGCGTCTGGCGGTAGGGGTCGAAGGCCCGGCCCGCCACGTGTGCCAGTTTCTCTGCCTCGAAGGGCGGCCGGGCAGTGGTCACACCGGTTTCGCTGATGCTGCGCTGGGTCGACGCAGCCACCAGCCGTGCGGTTGGCAACGCCGAGTGACGACCTTGCGACGGCCCCATCCCGACGGTGGAATAACGCTTTACCAACTGGATTTCGCGATAGCCGATGCGGGTGGCATTGACGATATCGCGTACCTGCAAGTCTTCGTCGAAATCGACAAAATCCTTGCCCTCGGGATGCGGAAAGATCGGCCAGGGGAAGTTGACCTGCGCTTCGCTGCGCAGCGTGACCGGGTTGACTGCCGATTCCAGGCCTAGCGCCGAGAGCACCCCGGCTGCGGCATTCTCCGCATCGGCCAGCACGTTATCCAGCGCGTGATAACCGTTGACCGAACCGGCGATGCCCAGGTTCTGCGGCAGGCTGCTGATCGCGAACTCGGCCTGCTGATCGTCATAGGCCAGCTTGCCGCCCGCCTGGCACAGCAACTGGTAGACCGGCATGTAGCCGCCGGACATGCACAGCAGGTCGCAGTCGACACGCGAACCGCTGTTCGCCACCTGCCCCTGGCCGGTGATCTTGCGCAGCTCGGCCCCGCTCACGTGACGCATGCCTTTCTCGTGCAGCGCTTCATACACGGTGGTGCTCATGTGGCAGACGATGCCGCGTTGCTCCAGCGCAACCTGCAATGCCCGATCCGACGGATTGGCGCGCATGTCGGCGACCGCGACCACTTCGACACCCTGATCGTGCAAATCCAGTGCAGCGAGGTAACCGTCATCATTGCCGGTCAGCACCACCGCGCGCTTGCCGGGCTTGACTGCGTACAGCCTGATCAGACGTTGCGCGGCGCTGGTCAGCATCACACCGGGCAAATCATTGTTGCGAAAAATAACCGGCTGGTCGAACGAGCCGCTGCACACCAGGCATTGCGTAGCGCGTACCTTGTACAGACGCTTGCCCTGAATCACTGGCAGGTAGTTGTCGGTGAACCAGGCATTGCAAGTGGCCTGTGTGAGGACCTGAATATTGGCGTGCGCCTGCACGGCTTCGACCAGTTCGCGCCGCAGTCGCCCGGCACGCTGACCGTCAATATCGAAGCGCGCGTAGGTCAGCGAACCACCGAGTATCGGCTGCTGTTCGATCAACAGCACCCTGACGCCAGCGTTAGCTGCAGTCAGCGCCGCCTGCAAACCGGCAGGTCCTGCGCCGATCACCGCCAGATCAGTGAACAGGTAGGCCTTGTCGTAGTATTCAGGCTGAAAGTCCAGATCCAGCACGCCGAGGCCGGCTTTCTTGCGAATGACTGGCTCCCAGATTTTCCACATGCCCTTGGGCTTGTAGAACGAGCGGTAGTAGAAACCCACCGGCATGAACTTCGAGAACTTGCCCAGCCAGGCATCCCTGTCGTGGTCCAGCGAGCCGCTAAAATTCTGTCCGGTTGCCTGCAACCCATCCTGCAAGACAAAGGTGTCGGCCAGCACGTTAGGCTCGTGTGGCAACTGGATCAGGCTGTTGGCGTCCTGTCCGGCCATGCTCAACGGTCCGCGCGGGCGATGGTATTTGAACGAGCGCGAGAGCAGAAAGCGACCATTGGCCAGCAGTGCGCTGGCAATGCTGTCGCCTTGCAGGCCCTGATAGGTTTTGCCATCGAAGCTGAACGTGAGCGGCTGGTTGCGGTTGATCAGCAGGCCCATGGGCGCGGGCAGGCGGGCTGGGGTGGTCATCCTGCGATCTCCTTGGATGGGAGGGGAGCGAAGTCGATACGTGCGGTAAATATTTCCCTCGGGTCGAAGGTGCGAATGATCTCGTCGCTGCCGGTATGGCGCTCGGCCAGAAACCAGTAGCTGGACGGGTTGTGCATCCACCACTCGCGCACCACGCCCAGGGTGTCCTCGCTGTTGAACACGTAGTCGGCCCATTCGGCATCGCTGCAGGTCTGCGGGTCAGGCATGTGCTTGAATTCGCCGCCGTAGGTGAATTCGCTGATGTTGCGCGGTCCGTTGAGCGGGCAGGTCATGATTTTCATGTGTCGCTCTCCGTCAGTGGCTGGCCGCTGTCGCGCCCATTTCGTTGACTTGCTGGAAGGTCGAGAAGCGTTCCAGCGCGAATGGCCTGATCAACTCGGGCACCTTGCCGCCACTGGCCACCAGTTCGGCCATGGTCTTGCCGCAGATTGGCGTTGCCTTGAAGCCCCAGGTGCCCCAGCCTGCGTCCAGGTAATAATTCCTGACCGGCGAGAGGCCCATGATCGGGCTGTAGTCGGGTGTCATGTCGGTGATTCCGGCCCACTGGCGCATCAATTTGGCGTTGGCCAGAAACGGAAACATCTCGATGGCGTGGGCCAGCAGGCTTTCCTTGAGGTCCAGCGTCGAGCGAGTATTGAACAGTGGATACGGGTCCGAGCCGCCGCCAAACACCACCTCGCCACGGCTGGTCTGCTGGACATAACAGTGCAGGGCGGACGAACTCACCAACGGGTCGAGGAACGGCTTGAAAGGTTGAGTGACCATCGCTTGCAGCGGGAAAGTCTGGATCGGTGAGCGAATTCCGGCCTTTTTCATCATCTGCGAACTCATGCCCGCGACTGCCTGCACGGCGCAACCGCACTGGATGGTGCCGCGATTGGTTTTCACTGCGGTGATGGCGCCATTCTCGATCACCAGTTCCTGCACCTCGGTCAGTTGATGAATCTCGACGCCGCGCTTGGCCGCCTGTTTGGCATAGCCCCAGGCGACCGCGTCGTGGCGTGCGGTGCCACCGTCGATATGCCACAGGCCCGCGAGCACCGGCAGATGGCCGGGGTCCAGATTAAGGCTCGGCACCAGTTCGCGGATCTGCTGGCGGTCGATCATTTCGGTGCGGCCGCCGAAATGCTTGTTGACCTCGGCGCGCTGACGGAACGAGCGGACGGTGGCGTCGGTATGCGCAAGGGTCAGCTGGCCGCGCTCCGAATACATGATGTTGAAGTCGAACTCGTTGGACAGGCCCTGAAACATTTTTACCGACTCGGCATAGAACTTCACGCCTTCACTGGTCAGGTAGTTGGAGCGGATAACCGCCGTGTTGCGCGCGGTATTGCCGCCGCCCAGATAGCCTTTTTCCAGTACGGCGATATTGGTGATGCCGTGGTATTTCGACAGGTAGTAGGCGGTGGCCAGGCCATGCCCGCCGCCGCCGATGATCACCACGTCGTAGGAGGACTTCAGTTCCTTGGGCGCAGGCAGATCCACCTCGACCGGGTACTCCGGGCTGAGCCCGTATTTCAATAGGTTGAAAGGCATACGGCCTCCGATTGGCTGCGTTGTGCGAGGGCTTGCTGCCTGGCAGCAGTCACTGTGTTTTTCATCAGAAAGGCGATAGTCATCGGGCCGACTCCGCCGGGAACGGGAGTGATGGCAGAGGCGACTTCGATGGCGCTGGCGAAATCCACATCGCCTACCAGGCGACTGCGGCCGTGGTCCTCGATGCGGTTGATGCCGACGTCGATCACCACTGCGCCGGGCTTGAGCCAACTGGCGTCGATCATGCGCGGGCGACCCACCGCTGCGACGACGATGTCTGCCAGCTGGCACAAGGCCTTGGCATCGATACTGCGCGAATGCACCACTGTCACCGAGCAATGCGCTTGCAACAGCAGGGCGGCCATCGGTTTGCCGACGATATTGGAGCGACCGATAACCACTGCATGCTTGCCGCCCAGATCGCCGCAGGTCTCTTCAAGCAAGTGCAGGCAGCCGCTGGGCGTGCAGGGCGTCAGTACGCTGCGTCCCTGGCTGAGGCCGCCCACGTTTTCACTGTGGAAGCCATCGACGTCCTTGTCTGGGGCAATGGCCTGCAAGGCTCGGGCTTCTTCAATGTGCGGCGGCAGTGGCAGTTGCAGCAGGATGCCGTTTACCGAGTCGTCGGCGTTCAGTTCGGTAATCAGCGCCAGCACCTGTTGCTGGCTACTCTTGGCAGGCAGGCGGTGCTCCAACGAACGAATGCCTGCTTCCTCTGCGCGCAGGATCTTGTTGCGCACATACACCTCACTGGCCGGGTCGTTACCGACCAGAATGACCGCCAGTGCCGGTTCGATGCCGTCGGCTTTCAAGGTTTTTACGTCGGTTCTGACCTGTTCCAGAACACGAGCGGCAGCTGCCTTACCATCGATGATGCGCGCGCTCATCGGAAGATCACCGTTCGGTCAGTGTTGAGAAACACCCGATGCTCAAGGTGGTACTTGACTGCCCGAGACAGCGCGATGGTTTCGTTGTTACGGCCTGCTGCGACCAGGTCTTCAGGCAGGTAGACGTGATCGACACGCTGCACTTCCTGCTCGATGATCGGTCCTTCGTCCAGGTCGCTGGTGACGTAATGCGCAGTGGCGCCGATCAGTTTCACGCCGCGCTCATAAGCCTGGTGATACGGCTTTGCACCCTTGAAACCCGGCAGAAAGGAGTGATGAATGTTGATGGCCCGCCCCGCCAGTTGCTTGCACAGGTCGTCGGAGAGAATCTGCATGTAGCGCGCCAGCACCACCAGTTCGGTGCCGGTTTCGTCGACCACCTTCATCAGCGCAGCTTCCTGCGCCGCCTTGGTTTCTTTACTCACAGGCAGGTAAATGAAACGAATGCCTTCCCGCTCGGCCATCGGCCGCAAGTCCAGATGGTTGGACACAATGGCGGTGATGGTCATGTCCATCTCCCCCTTGTGGTAGCGGTACAGCAGGTCCGTCAGGCAGTGATCGAACTTGCTGACCATCAACAAAACCCGCATCGGGCGACGCGTGTCATGCAGTTCCCACTGCATGGCGAAGTCTTTGGCCACCACATCGAAACCGGTTTTCAACTGCTGGATGTCGCCGTCGTGACCATCGTTGAAACGAAACACTGCACGCATGAAAAAGGTACCGCTGTACTCGTCGTCGAACTGGGCCATTTCACCGATGTAGCAGCCGTTGCCAGCCAGGCAGGAAGCCACTGCCGCGACAATGCCGGAGGTCGCCGGGCAGCTGATCTTCAGGATGAAATGGTTCTTCTCGTGTTGCATGGCTTGTCCTCTGGAATAGGGCGGCAGCTCGGCAAAGGGGGCAAAAAGTCAGATATAGAGGTTTTCTGAGTGGCGAATAAAATTCTCTACAGGAATTTAATATTCTTGAAGGCTGTTTTATAGGCGAAAGGAAAAGCAGCGTCCAGAGGTTTCTGGAAACTTTGTTTACTAAAGAGAATATTGCGGGTTTGTGGGGGGGGGGGGGCGCGCGCGGGGTTGTCAGATTTTACTGTACTGGCAAGCTGCTATTCCGGCGGAGCATTGCGCCCGCTGGAAATATTCAGGGCCCGGTCGATGCGTGACGCCTATTTCATCCCGATCAGGCCCTTGGCCTGGCTACGGCTGTCGGAGTCCATATTATTGGACGACATCGCGTTATTCAGCGCGCTCGTGGCTTGGGACAACGCTGATTGCATGCTTCTGATGGTGGACGTCAAAAGCTCTCTCTGCCGTTTCTTCTCATCTTCCGGCAAGGTCTTGTCGTTCAGCAGTTCCATCAATTCCTGGTTCTTTTCAGCGATCTGATCCTGAAGCTTGCGGATGTTTTTCAAGACTTCCTTGACGTCCTCAGGCAGGCCGGACTGATCGATGTCTGCGTTCTTTTCACTTTGGAGTTTTTCCTGACCTTCTTTCGAGATCTGAACCTTCGCAGCGGCAGGTGTGACACTGGATACTGCGGTGCTTTCTGTCACCGAAGCTGGCGTTGAGGTCACGACCTGAATATTCATGATCGGAGTGGTGTCGAAAGGTGTGATTTTCATTGAGGTTCCGGTCCCGGAGCATTTGTGGAGTCTTGTTTAATACACCTATCGGCCCGCAACAGCGGGGTCTTTAGCTTGATGTATCTATTTTGTACAAAATTGTATATTCGCGCACGCATCCCATGGTCAGGCTCCTGGAAAAGGGTCTGTACACCTCTACGGGACGGGTTCTTTGGTTGAACCCGACTGCCTGACCAAGGCGTCGACCTTGTTTGCGTAATCTGTTTGAATGCATACGGGTTTACAAGAACGCACAGATTTGTTTGCTAGGAACATGAGTGTTCGTAATGCAGCAGGAGGCGGGTACATGTCTTTATCGGATACTGAATTTTCTGACAGCCCCCACGATGAAGAGAGTTGCAGGGCTCTGGGCGAGATACTTGACCGAATAGGAGACAAATGGACGGTCATGGTCGTCGGGATTTTATCGTGCCGACCTATGCGCTTTAACGCACTGCAACGAACCGCCGCCGGTGTCTCGCACCGAATGCTGACACTGGCGCTGAGAGGCCTTGAGCGCGACGGCCTGGTATCTCGCACAGTATTTGCAACCGTACCGCCCCGTGTTGACTATGACTTGACCGAACTCGGCCACTCACTGAAGCCGCAGCTGGAAATGCTGTCCGCATGGGCAAGCAATAACAGACAGGCAATCGAGCAGGCACGCGCAAGGTTCGATCAGCAAAGTTCTCCGGCAACGTCGGCCGAAGATACTTTGCGTACCTGAATAGAAGCAATTTGCTACTGCGCGTCATCAGTCGTGATGCGCCTCACCGACAAACGTCAGTGAGGTAAACAAGCCGCGTTCGGCGATGTCGGCGTTGTCCTTGACGGGCAGCGTGACTTCGGCGGCGATGATGTTCAGCCCCTCGTTACGCACGATGACGCTGGCCAGACCCTGTGCATCGGTTTCAGCGCTGACGACGTCCGGTGCGCTGCGGTAATCGCCGATCAGTTTGATACCGGCGGCGGGTTTGCCGTCGATCAGTACGCGCACCGGCAGTGGTTTGCCTGCGCCGACTTTCAAGGGATCGGTCTGCGGCACGATCACGAAATTCAGTTTGTTGAACGCTGGCAGGTGCGCGCCTTCGGCGTAAATGGCCACGCTGTATTTGAAGGTGTGGATGGAGTCGGTGCCATTGGGTACTTTGCTGCGTCCCTCATTGATCCATTTCTTTTCGGCGTCGCGCGTCCACATGCCGTTATCCAGCGCAACGCTCATGACCGCAGGCGGCTTGAGCGGCACCAGACGCGCGTGATCCTCGAGGCGTTGTACCGTCACCGGGATCATTTTGCCCTGCTGGTCATAAGCCCATGCGCCGCTGACTTTTTGCGCTTTGAACGCGTTGTCTTCCGCGCCATGACCGTAGACCACCTCGATATTGCCGCGCCGCTGTTCGGTCCACAGGCCGTGTGCGTTCACTTGACTGGCGAACAATGCGCCGAGCAGGCCCAGGGCCATGAAAGGTTTTGTTGACAGCATGGTGCATCCTTATTGTTGTTAAGCGAGGGTTACAGGAGTCAGAGGCCGAGTGTCAGGCTGACCGTAAAGTTACGCGGTTCGCCTGGCGCGACCCAGTAATTGCTGTAGGAGCGCTCGTAGTATTTTTCATCGAAAATATTGTTGAGGTTCAGGCCCACTGTCACGTTCTCGCTGGCTTTATAGTGCGCCAGCAGGTCTACAGTCTGGTAAGCCGGCAGCTCGAAGTCGGTGCCGGACTGGCCGGAGCGATCGCCGACGTAGGTATACGCCGCGCCAATATCCGAACCGCGCAATACGCCTTCCTGAAATTCATAGACGCTCAACAGGCTGCCACTGTGTTTGGCGACCCCAAGGATGCGACTGCCTGCCGGGATGGTCCGGTCGCCCTTGGTGACTTCAGCATCAATGTAGGCGAATGCTCCGATAATCCGCACCGCGTCAGTGATTTGTCCGGTGAATTGCAGGTCGAAACCCTGGCTGCGGGCCTTTCCCACGGCGCGATTGGTGTCGGTGCCCGGGTCCAGTGCCAGAACGTTTTCCTTTTCTATGTGGAAGGCGGCGAGGGTGGTACTAAGGCGGTCGTCGAACAGTTCGCTCTTGATCCCGGTCTCATAACCGATGCCTTCTTCCGGGTCGAAGGTTTTGCCGCTGGCGTCCAGGCCATTGTTCGGCTTGAACGAGGTGGACGCGTTGGCGAACAGGCCAACCTGCGGTGTGAGCTGATAAAGTAGCCCGGCGCGCTGGGTGAACGCGTCGTGACGCTGCCCGGAGGTGGCATTGGTGGTGAAGTCATCGACCTGCTGATCGAAGTGCTCGTAGCGTGCCCCGATCATGCCGCGCAGCTTGTCGGTAAAGACAATCTGGTCCTGCAGGTTCAGCGCACGGCTTTCAATGTGCTCGTAGAAATCAGTGCCGGAACGCGCGCCATTGGGTTTCGGCTGGCCATACACCGGGTTGTAGATGTCGATGGCGTATGGACTGCCTGCAATGGTGGTCACCCGCTCGTTCTTGCGGTAATTCTCGTATTCGGTGCCGATCAGCACTTCGTGCTCCAGACCGATCGCGTCGAAATGACCGCGCAATTCCAGCTGGGTGATGCTGTCATGCCAGTTGTTGTCGCGCTCGCGGTAACGGCGGTTTACGGTGCGGCCGTCGGCATTCAGGGGGCGTGCCTCGCTGGCAAAACCTGACATTTCGCCTTGCTTGTAGTGGCTGGCCAGACGCAGCGACCACACATCGTTGAGCTGGTGGTCCAGGGCGAACTGCACCATGTTGTTGTCATTATCGATGTCATCGTCCGGCTCACCGAGGAAGGTCGAGCGCGACACGCCGCTCCACTTGTTGTTGGGGGCGATCACGCCTCGGTCGAACGTCGATGTGTGGCGCACGAACTCGGTTTCCACCAGCAGATGTGTGTCAGGGTTCAATTGCCAACTGAAGGATGGGGCGACAAACACCCGTTTGCTCTCTACATGGTCACGAAAGCTGTTGTTGTCTTCGACGGCCAGATTGACCCGCGACAGCAGGCTGCCTTCTTCATCCAGCGGCGTGTTGACGTCCAGCGCGGTGCGATAGCGATCCCAACTGCCTGCGCTGGTCTGCAAGGTGGTAAAGGCTTCACGCTGCGGTTTCTTGGTAACGATATTGACCGTGCCGCCCGGATCGCCACGCCCGTACAGGCTGGCGGCGGGGCCTTTGAGCACTTCGATACGCTCGATATTTGCGGCATCCGGCGTGGCAGGGTAGCCGCGGTTGGCGCTGAAGCCGTCCTTGTAGAACTCGGACGTGGTGAAGCCGCGGATGCTGTACTCGTAAAGCGTCAGACCGCCGAAGTTATTCTGCTTGGATACGCCGCCGGCAAAATCCAGCGCGCGCTCGACATTGTTGCTGCCAAGGTCCTTGAGCACTGAGGCAGGTACCACGCTGATCGACTGCGGGATATCCGCGATGGCGGTGTCGGTCTTGGTGGCCGTGGCCGAGCGGGTGGCGCGATAGCCCTGGACCGGGCTGGTCGCCGTCTCGTACTGATAGTCGGAAGTGACGTTGACGCTTTCCAGTTCAATGGTCTGCGGCTGTTCCTGCCCATAGCTGTTGCTGCCCAATACCCCGATTGCCAAGCCTGCCAGAGACGCGATTCTACGAGACGACATGTGAGACTTCCTAATAGTAATGGATACAATATAACATCTCCGTTGAGAATTGTTTGCGATTGTGAGCTCATTCAGTCGCGCTTCGAGCGCTTTGAGCGCTGGAAAATGTTGAAGGGATGGCAGGGATTCAAACTTCCGGTACTCGGGAGACCTGAGGAAACTCTGAAAAAGCCCCGAGTTTCTGTTGAAATACCTGCCTGACATGAACACAACGGTCCCCCCTATGACAAAGCTGTCCTTCGCCGATGCCGAATACTCCGGGAAACGTAAGCAGCCCCGTCGACAGCGCTTCCTGATTGAAATGGATCAGGTGGTACCATGGAAAGGTCTGATCGCCTGACTGAGCCGCATTACCCGAAGGGCCAAGGTGGGCATCCGGCCTGTCCGCTGATGGCAATGTTGCGGATTCATCAGATGCAAAAATGGTTCGGCTACAGCGATCCAGCCATGGAAGAATCACTCTACTAGACCACGATCCTGCGGCAATTTGCAGGACTGCACCTGGATCGAATTCCTGACGAAACCACGATCCTCAACTTTCGTCTTTTGCTGGAAGAGCATGAGTTGGCCGGCGGTATTTTGCAGGTCATCGTCGATCAGTTGCTGCATGGTGAGGAGCCTATGTCATCGGTGATGCTGGCCTTATACGAAAGTCCGGTTTCGCGAGCGGGCTAAAAATAGCGCGCAACAGGCAACGTTATTTGCCTTGTCGAACCTTTGAATGATGCGAAAGCGGTTGCTGGCTATGGGAGAGAGGCGCCTGTAATGCGGAAAAACGCCTTGAAAAGGTGCTGTTTGAGGGGAAATCGATGAGCTAACGACGGAAAAGTCTGATGATCTGATCGAACAAGTTTTTTGGACATTAATCTAAGAAAGCATCAAAAATCAATGCCTGCTTCAGATCTTTCCTGAAAGGTAAACAATAAAGGCCTGTATATAAAAGCGATCTAATCACAGCGCCGTGATCAGATCGCTAAATGCATAAAGCATGCAACCTTGAAGCCAAGGGATAGTCCTGATATCAATCGCGTTATTTAATTAGTGTCTTTGCTATTCAGGAACCCCAACATCGTAGTAGAGTTCGTCAGAGACGCCTGCGGGGAAAAGTCCTTTAAGCTGGTCGTATCTTAAATCATCTGTATAAAATCCGTTCCAGGAAGTATGGCTCAAAGGAAAGTCCGTCCAATAATTCCAATCAGTGCCAGACTGATCTTTTCTAATTGTGAAACGGCCCTCGGGGCCATCACTGTTTGCCGAGAGATACACAGCGGCATATTGTTTCAGTTCGCTAATAGTAATAAAGTTGTCGCCTGCTCTGGAGCCAGATCCGTCCTTTTTTTTGCATGATAGTTTTGCTCTCAATGTCCTGATACCGCTCCTGCCTTTGATGTCGATGCTGGGAGCTGGTTTGTATTCGGTAGTCCTGTCGTCTGCGTCCATGCTTGTAAATCTCCGTTCAAGTTGAGTAAAGGTGACTCTTGTTAGAGAGTAGACCGTGTGAAGCGGTAGAAAAAAGAGTTTTTATAACTTTTATTCATTCGTAATAGGGGTGGATGCAAAAAAAATCAGGATGCTTTTTTATGATGAGACGCGCTCAGGTTATTCCTTTTTTGATATGTTTATTGCGTTGGCAGGGATACACCACAGGTTCAGTTGAGTCACTAGGCTCTGTACGAAAAGTCGGCGAGCGAAGGTCAGGCGAGGCAAAAACAGGCGAGGAAGCGGAGTCTACGTGTTGTAAATGAGCATTCCGAGCCTGTTTTTAACGAAGCATCACCGATGCGCAGCCACTTTTCGTGAACAGCCTAAGGGCTGAATACCTGCCGTGGTGAGTTTTAAGCCACGTCTGATGTCGATCAACCCCCCTATGCTGCGGGGGGGCTGTGATTTTTTGAAGCGAAACGATTGCGTTGTCAGGCCAGCAACTCCGTCCCTAACTGAAACGCCACCCACAACGCCAGTCCGGTGGCGAAGGTCAGCGCGATGTTTTCGAACCAGTTGTTGCGGTATTCCTTGCTCAACAGTGACTTCTGATTGGACATGATCAGCAGCCCTAGCGAGATGACGGGCAACCCGATGATATTCAGCGCGTTGACGCCCAGGGTCAGGGTCACGAAGTCCGGCATGCCGGGCAGCGACCAGATCAGCGGGGTGACCAGAATGAACAGCATGAACCACCGGTGCATCGGGTCGTTGTGGAACACTTTGCCGTAGCGTTCGCGGCGCTTGGGCTGGATGTGCTGGAAAGCATCGGTGATCAGCATCGGAAAGGCTGTGGTCTTGCCGGAAATACTGGCAAACAGGGTGGCGAACACGCCGATGAAGAAGATGTACCAACCCAATGGGCCGAAAAAGATTTCCAGGGCCTTGCCCAGGTCCGCCAGGGTGTTGACCTGAATACCGTTGGGCCGCAGGATTTCGACGCCCACCACCCAGATGGCCAGGTTGATGACGATGCCGACGATCACCGCGAACAGCAAATCGTTGCGCTGGATGCGCTTGTGCTCCGGGCCGGTCCAGCCTTTTTCACGCATCACGTAAGGGTGGACGAAGTTAGCGATCGACCCGGCTACGGCACCGATCACCGAGACCGCCACCAGCAGTGCGCCGTGCACGCCCTCATCAGGCGGAATGCTGAAGCCGATGGTGCCCTTGATGATGCCGGTGACGTCGGGCCCGGACATGATCGCCAGGGTCAGAAACGCCAGGGTCATGATCGCCAGCAGCACCTTCATCACGCCTTCGATCATTGCGTAGATATTGCGGCCCACCAACAGCCACACGGCAATCACCACTGCGACGGAGCAGAGCAGTGGCTAGTCGATGTGCAGCAGCATGGCAAGCGCCTCGCCGGCGCCCTTGATCATGTAGGCGTTGATCAAATGCCCCATGAGCAATGCGTAGCCAAGCATGAACCAGGCGAACAGCGGGTGCAGTTGCGCGTAACCCTGGAGGATGGTCATGCCCTGGTTATTGCAGAGCTGGAAGCGGGCGATGATGTTGACGATCAGAAACCTGAGCAGCAGCGAAATCGCCAGTACCCACATCATGGCGTAACCATAACTGGCGCCTGCCACCGATGAGGTGATCAGATCGCCCGCGCCCAGCCAGGACAGCACGGCGATGATGCCGGGCCCCAATAATTTTGCAAATTTCTTGAGACGAGGTTCGGCTACTGGCGTGGCCGTTTCTTTGAGAGACGGGGTAAGCGGCATGCGGTGAATCTCCGTTTTTTATTGTAATGAGATGTCAGTCACTGCCAGACAAGATAAGACGTCGTATAACATGGGTCGTTGGTAAAAATGTAACTATGTGTGAACCGGCTGTGATGCAGGCTAAGCTCGCGTCTGCCAACCCCGTTTATCTGGAGAGCCCATGACGTTTCCAATACTCGCCGCTGCTCAATTCTGTTCTGCACGGGGAGATATCGAAAGCAATCTCTCCGGGCATCTGGCGTTCATGCAGCGGGCAACTGAACTGGGCGCCCGTTATCTGCTGTTTCCCGAGTTGTCACTCACAGGCTACGAGCCGGATCTGGCTCGCGAGTTGGCTTTGCTTCCAGGCGATGCGCGTCTGGCGCCGCTCGTGGCACTGGCTAAAAAATTGCGACTGACGACCACCCTTGGCGTGCCGCTCAGGGGGCCGGACGACAGCGTGCTGATTGGCGCACTGACCTTCACCGCTCGGGGCGATGTCATCGCCTACGCCAAGCAATATCTGCATCCCGGCGAAGACGTCGTGTTCAGCGCCGGCAACGAGGACTGCTATCTGCCAGTTGATCAGCAGCGAATCGGTCTGTGCGTGTGTGCCGACTTCGCCCACGCCGAACACGCGCAGCGCATGGCGCAAGGCGCAGCCTGGGTGTACGCAGCCAGTGTGCTGATCTCGCCGGGAGGCTATGAATACGATGCCGGACTGCTTTCGGGGCATGCCCGCCGTCACTCGCTGCCGGTGTTGATAGCCAATCATGGCGGGCCGACCGGCGGCTGGCAGTCGGCGGGGCGCAGTGGTCTGTGGGACGAGGCAGGGCGCTGGGTTGGCGGGATGCAAGGTGAAGGAGGTGGTCTGGTAATCGCAACCCGCCAGCGCGAGGGCTGGCGGGTGAGGGCGGTTACGGTGGACTAAGGGTGGTCACGCGCCCACGGCATTGTCCGCTTTGAGCTCGGGCTCATTATGCGAGCGCGAAAGGGTCTCCGGCACGGCCAGCCACAACAGGCAGAACGCGACCGCTGCCACGCCGGCGAGGGTCAGAAATGCCGCGCTGTAACCTGCTGCATGCACGACAAAACCCGCCAGGCTGTTGCTCAGCGCTGCACCCAGCCCGAACAGCGTGGACAGCGCACCCAGACTCACGTTGAAACGCCCGCTGCCTTGGGTGAGGTCCTTGACCATCAAGGGGAACAGGGCACCGAACAGGCCCGCGCCGATACCGTCGAGCATCTGCACCGCGACCAGCCAATAAGGATCATCGGAAAAGGTGTAGAGCACACCGCGAATCGGCAAGAACAGAAAACCGGCCAGCAACAGCGGCTTGCGCCCCCAGACATCCGCTTTCATGCCTACCAGCAGCGCGGCCGGCACCATCACCAGCTGGGCCGCGACGATGCACGCCGAGGTCAGCGGTGTGGCCATCTGCATGTTGATCTGTGAGAGCTTTTGACTCACCAGCGGCAGCATCGCCGCGTTGGCCAGATGGAACAGCGCGCAGCAAATACCGAACATCAGCAGCGGCTTGTTGCTCAACAGCGCAGAAAGGCCCGACGGTTGATGACCACTGACGTCGTGGCTGGCATCGAAACCCCGCGCCACATCGTGATCGATGGCGTCTGCGGAAACGAAGCTGACTGCGACAATACTCGCCAGCGCCATGGCGGCCATCAGGTAGAACACCGCAATAGGTCCGAAGAGGTAGGCGAAGCCACCAGCCAGCAGGGCTGCGCAGGCATTACCGGCGTGGTTGAACGTTTCGTTGCGCCCGGTACGGCGGGTAAACGCTTTGGGCCCGGTGATGCCCAGGGAAATGGCCGCGATAGCCGGTGCAAATACCGAGGCCGCAATGCTGCTCAACGCCTGGGTCAGGGCAACAACGGAAAAAGACGAGGTGAAGGGCAGAATCAGGCAACTCAGCGTCACCAACAAGGCCGCCACACCGATCATGGCGCGCTTGTAGGGCGTACGGTCGATCAGCGCCCCGGCAGGTGTCTGGGTCAGCAGCCCGGCAATGCCGGCAATGGTCATCACCACGCCGATGCTGGCCGGGTCCCATTTGTGCACCGCCAGCAGATAGATCGCCAGATACGGGCCCAGGCCATCGCGGACATCGGCAAGGAAGAAATTCAGGCTATCCAGTGAAAGGGTGTTGCGGCGATCTGCATGACTGACCAAGAGTGAGATTCCTGTAATTCGTCCGACCCCAGGCAACCGAGTCACGGGTAATACTGACTCGGGCCGTTTTAAAGAAGTTTCCGCACCCAAGATGAAATTTAGGCTTCAAATGCTCTTTTTCTGCAGGCTTTTCAGCCTCTGGGTCGCGCGTTGCACCGCAGCCATCTTTTCAGGCCGTTTCATGCGCTTCCACTTGCGAATATCGTCCTTGGTACGCCCGCAGCTCACGCACAGATCGCCGCTGAGCTGGCACACGGAAATGCACGGGTTTTCGATGTCCTTGGCCATGCTTAACCTCGGCTGGCGTATTTGCGTTTGATGCGCTGCTGCCAGTTGCCCGCGTTCTCGCGCAGGCACTGCTCTTCGCAGTCGACATGCACATGCGCCGCTGCATTCGACAGGCTGACCTGGGCATCGTCAAGTGCCTCTACCGTGAGACCGATCATCCGCTCGTCCAACCCGCGCTGCAGCGCAGCGTTCTTGTCGGCCAGCGTATCGAACACCCACACCACCTGCAGGCTGGCCGGGAACGCCGCGTAATCGACTTCATGAGTCAGCCAGCAGAAACCGGGCATCTCGGCCTTGGCGGTCTCGCAGGCGTGCGTCAATGCGCTCACCAGACGCCGATCTGTCTGGGCCTGTTCGCGTTTGCTGGAGGGCATGGTGGACCTTGGGTCGTTGAAAAGGAGTGGCGCAAGATACCTTATCGCGAGTGTGTGTCGAAGCATGGGAGGCGGTATATCTGCAGGCGAAGTCTGATTGCACACGGCCATTATTCAAGCCGCCCAGCGGTATCTTGTAGGATGACGTGCGGCCGCAAGACGCGCGCCTTTCCGACAATAAAGATAATGGATGCTCATCATGGAATTCTCATCATCAGGCAGCACACCCGATCAAAGCCGCAGGGGCTTTCTCAAGCAGTCGCTGGCCGTTTCCGCAACCGTTGCCGCCATTGGCGCATTGCCGCGTCTTTCCAGCGCTCAGCCGCTGACCCAGCGCTATCCCGACCCTTTGGTCAGTGTGCTGGACGACAGCTTTACCCACATACGAATATTCAATGCCAGCGTCGAGAAACTGGCCAGCGGCATGCGCTGGGCCGAAGGGCCGGTGTGGGTGGGTGACGGTCGCTACTTGCTGGTCAGCGATATCGCCAACAATCGGATCATGCGTTGGGACGAGGTAACGGGTCAGCTGTCGGTGTACCGCGAGCATTCGAACTTTTCCAATGGCATGTGCCGCGATCGCCAGGGCAGGCTGCTGGTGTGTGAGGGGGCGAGCACCACTACCGAGGGAAGGCGGGTGACGCGTACCGAGTACAACGGGCGTATCACCGTGCTGGCCGACAGCTTCGAGGGCAAGCCTTTCAATTCGCCCAACGACATCGCCTGCAAACGCGATGGGTCTATCTGGTTCACCGATCCTACCTTCCAGGCCGAAAGCAACTACGAAGGTCAAAAGGTCAAGCAGGAGCAACCCTTCGGCGTCTATCGCATAGACCCGTCGAGCGGCAAGGTTTCCAGGATTATCGATGATCTGGCAGGTCCGAATGGTTTGTGCTTCTCGCCGGACGAGAAAACCTTGTATGTGGTCGAAGGGCGCGCCAAACCCCACGGCCTCATCTGGGCGATAGCGGTCAACGAAGACGGCACGCTGGGCGAGCGGCGCAAACACATCGAAGGTCTGGACTACGCGGCCATCGACGGCATCAAGTGCGACGAAAGCGGCAATTTGTGGTGCGGCTGGGGAGGTAACGGTGATCCCAGGGCCGATATGGAGAAACTCGACGGCGTGCGAGTGTTCAACCCTCAAGGCAAGGCCATCGGCCATATCAGCTTGCCGGAGCGCTGCGCCAATGTCTGCTTCGGCGGGCGAGAGGGCAATCGGCTGTTCATGGCCAGCAGCCATTCGCTTTATTCGGTGTTCGTGAATACGCGAGGTGCCACGTTTGCCTGAAGGGTTATGAGCCCACTGACGGCGTGCAATGTGCGCACGCCGTCAATCGGGTCGAACCCCTGTGAACACGCCGGGTCTGTTCCTGTAATTACTTTCAGGGATAGTTATTTATGTCGGCGCAACGCGGCCTTGTTCTACTTGCACGAGGCGGTTATGCCGCCCGTGGTGTGGTTTATCTGATTATCGGTCTGTTCGCGGTATTGGCGGCACAGGGATCTTCACAGCCTGCCGATAGCCACAGCAGTCTTGAAGCCTTGTTGAGCCAGCCGTTCGGCAGTGTGCTAGTCGGGCTGGTGATTGTCGGCCTGCTGGCGTTCGCTGCATGGCGTGTGCTGCAGGCTACGCGTGACGTGGATCATCATGGCCGCGAACTCAAGGGGCTGGTGATTCGTGGTGGTCTTCTGGTGGGCGGCTTTACTTACGGGGCATTGGCGTTTTTCGCGCTGGGGCTGCTGGTCAGCGGGCTCAAGAGCTCCGGTGGCTCATCGGGTGGTGGCCAGGCCAAGGATCTGCTGGCAACGCTTCTGTCCTGGGATCATTCCAACCTGCTGGTCTACGTAGTGGCACTGGTGCCATTGGCGCTGGGCATCGTGCATATCATCAAGGGCTACAAGGCGTCTTTCGAGAAGTATTTCGAGGCTGATGAAGACGTCATGAAATATGTGCGTCCGGTGTCGCGCTTCGGGCTGATCGCCCGCGGCGTGGCGTTTATCGAAATTGCAGTGTTACTGGCCGTAAGCGGTTCCAGCTATCAGGCCATGCACCCGCCGGGCATGAAGGATGCGCTCAATGGTTTGCAGGATCTGCCTGCCGGTGGTCTGGTGCTACTGATCGTGGCGCTGGGGCTGATTGCGTTTTCGGTGTACAGCTTCGCCCAGGCCGCGTGGCGCAGGATCAACATGGATGTGCCTGATGCACCGGAGGCGGTAGCACGTCATTTCCGCTGATATCCATTCGGGTAGTCAGAGGGCTGCATGACCGTTCAGGTCAGGCGGCCCTTTTTTCGATAAAGATAATGTGAACCATGCCTCAAGTCGCCTTCTGCCCGGCCGACATTATTTCTCGAGCTCCGATCATTTTCCGGACTGACGTTCTCTGCGCAGGCCCGGATCAGATTCGGCGCAATAAAAATAAAAGAGGATAGCCATGACCATTCTTCAGCGAGTGATCGGTGGGTTTGCCGTGCTGGTTGTGCTGCTGCTCGCCATGGCAGGTATCAGCTACCAAAGCACCCATTCCATAAGCGACCGGATCAGCATCATTACCGGGCAGTCGGCACCCTTGAGCAGGGCGGCGAGCGAGCTTTACGTGCATGTGCTGCGCGCCAACCAGGCACTGCTCGGGATTCTGGTCAGCAATGACCCCAAGCAGATTGACGATGGCAAGCAGCCCTTCAACGACAGCATGGCCCGGTTCAATCAGTTGCTGGACAGCACGCCTGCCTACATCGGCGACCGCGCTGAACTGCGCGACAACCTGAATCAGCAGCGGCAGTTGAGCGCTGCTTATGCCGAACAGGCGCAGACCCTGATTGCCAGTCATCGACAGCACGTTTTGCAGTCACTCCAGAGCCGGGTATTGCAGGGCTACAGCAGCAGTCAGGGCGCACAGCTGACCGGTTATCTTCGTGATTACATTGCCCGCGCGCGCAGTGCAGGGGCTGCGGATAATGTGGCAGCAGGTGAAAAGCTACTGCTGGAAGTTGGCAAATCCTACGAAGGTCTGGCTGCTCATGCGGCGACGCCGGATATCCAGACCTTGCAGCGCGTGCTCAACCTGCAGGATGAGGTAATCAGCACTCGGGCGCGCGAACTGACGGCAGTAGATCCACGCGGCGGTCGTATCGCTGGTGTGATGGTCAACCGCCTGCTTAACGACCTCACCGGCAGTGACGGCGTTTATCAGGCCTACAGGCAGGAAGCGGCGCTCGCCGAGCAGGTCGGCAAACAGCGCCAGGCAGCGGAAACCCGTCTTCAGGCAACACTGGACAAGATCGGCGAGTTCGGCAATCAGTCACTGGCGGTGGCCAATGAGGCCAAGGCGGGTGCAGATTCGACCATCGCCACCGGCCTCAGCCTGCTGCTGATCGCTTGTCTGCTGGCGGTAACCGCAGCGGCAGTCATCGGCACCTGGGTCGCCTTCAGCCTTCGGCGTCCATTGGCGGCGTTTCGCGAGGTGCTCAAGACCCTCACCAGCGGCGATATGCGGGTGCGTTTCGATGTCAGCCGTCGCGACGAGTTCGGCGAGCTGGGCGGTTACCTCAATGAATTCACCCAGTCGTTGCAACAGACGTTTCGTCAGTTGATCGGCTCTGCCGACACCCTGGCGTTGACTGCCAGTCAGAACGCGCAGATCAGTGAGCAGACCACCCGCGTGGTCGACGAGCAGAAAGACCGTCTCAATTCTGCCGCGTCGGCCATGAATGAAATGGAAAGCACCGTGGAAGAAGTGGCCCGTCGTGCTCAGGACACGCGTGGCGCGGTGGACAGCACCAGCGAACTGACCAACAAGGTGCAGAAGCGCGTGGCTGAAACCATCGTCAACATTCGTCAGCAGGCTGAACAGGTCAACAAGGCGTCTGCGGTCACCGACGAGCTGCAGAAGTACGGGCAAAACATTGACGGTATTGTCGATGCCATTCGTACCATTGCCGAGCAGACCAACCTGCTGGCGCTCAACGCGGCCATCGAAGCTGCACGCGCGGGCGAACAGGGCAGGGGCTTTGCGGTGGTTGCCGATGAAGTACGTTCGCTGGCCAGCCGCACCCAGACCTCGACCAGCGAGATTCAGGAAATGATCGGCCAGATGCAGAGCAAGATCCACTCGGCTGTGCAGGTGATGAACGAAAGCCAGATCCAGTCCAATCACTGCGTGACGCTGGCTTTCGGTGCCGACCAGTTACTGGTGGAAATGGGCGAGGCGGTGGACACGATTCGCGACATGAATATCCAGATCGCAGCTGCCACCGAGCAGCAAAGCGCAACGGTGCAGGAAACCAGTCGCATGGTCACGCACATCAACTACTCTGCCCAGCAGGCCGCCGACGGTGCCGAACAGTCTGCGAGCAGCAGTCAGGACCTGTCGAAAATGGCCAGGGATCAGCGCGAGCTGCTCCATCATTTCAGCGTTTGATGCCCGGGAGTCAGAACATGAAACAGTGGTTATCGATTTCCCTGAGTGCGAGCCTGCTGGTCGCCGGCCTGGCACAGGCTGCCACGCCATTGATCGGTGTGGGCATGGCCAAGTACAACGACAATTTTCAGACCATTCTGCGCCACGGGGTGGAAAAGCAGGTGGCGCTGCTGGATGCCGACATCTTCATGGAGAACGGCCAGGACGACGTGGAGTTGCAGATGCGTCAATTCCGCAATCTGGTCAATTCGAAAGTCGACGCCATCGTTGTCGCGATGGTGAACGGCAAAAGCGCAGCGGAAATGATGCGCCTGGCCAATGAGGCCAAGGTTCCGCTGGTGTTCGTCAACCGCAATCCGGAACCTGCCACATGGCCTGCGTTGACAGCATTTGTCGGCTCTGACGAGCTGGAGTCCGGCACTTTGCAAATGGAAGAGCTGGCCCGTCGTGCCGGTTACAAGGGTAACGTGGTGATTCTGGTGGGTGATCCGAGTAACAAGTCGTCGGTCATGCGCACCGAGGACGTGGAAAAGGTGGTCGCCAAGTACCCGAACATGAAGGTCGTGCAGAAGAAAATCGGCAACTGGGAGCGCAGCCAGGCAGCGACAATCGTGATTGACTGGGTCAAGCAGGGTGTGGACTTCTCTATCGTCGCGGCCAACAACGACGAAATGGCGATCGGTGCGATCATGGGGCTGGAAAAGGCCGGGAAGAATGCCAGGGATTATCTGGTGGGCGGCATCGACGGCACCCCGGACGGTTTGAAGCTGATGGCCGAGGGCAAGATGGCCGTCAGCGTGTTTCAGGACGCGGTCGGCCAGGCCAACGGTGCAGTAGATGCAGCGTTGAGCATGGCGCGTGGTGAAACGCTGGCATCTCCGGTCATCTGGGTGCCGTTCAAACTCATCACCCCGGAGAATCGCCAGCAGTTCGAGTAAGGCCGCGGTGTGGACTGACTGTCGTTCCAATGATCCGCACGCGGAGCGCTCAGCGTTGGACACATGTTCCAATCAGCCCGGAAGCTGTCACGCCTTCCGGGCACGAGCCCAGTTTAGGGTATCTTAGGGCTTGTCTATAACGCGCTAGACCCGAATATCCTGCGGCCCGCGAATCTGTGCTTCGATGCGCGTGCCGGTCAGGCGCTCTTCGTTGGAGAAACCGTCGTAGCTGGCCAGGTCGCCGAAGCTGATGCCGGTGAGCTGTTCGATCTGCAGGACGCTGCGCTGCCAGGTTCTGAGTGGACCGAATACGATCTCCAGCTTACCCAGCTCGCGGCTCTGGTCGATAATGTAGGCGCTGGCCGAAGGTTTGCCGTCGTCACCAAGAAACGCCACGACCTTCCAGAATGCCGAAGGGATCTTGACGTTGCGGTAGCTGCGGTCGTCATCGCGCAGCACAGGCCCGCTGAAAACGGTTACCCGGGATTTCCAGCGACGCGTGTTCTCAAGGATGTAGTCCTCAAGTTCCAGCCAGGTCTTCTGATTGAAGGCGGCCATCTGCGGTGAGCAGTTGGTGAAGTGAAAAGTATCGCTGTTGGCCGTTTCGGCTTCCTTGCCCCAATTAGGGTCCTGACGCCTGACCAGATGACCGCGATCCAGCAGATTGTCGGCGTACAGGCTTTCACCGATCTGCGCCTCGGCAGGCAGCCTGCCATCAAAGGACCACGAATCCTTGCCACGCTTGACCTCGACACTGCTGGCACCGTCGATATTGACACCGACATACAGGGCCAGACGTCGACTGCGTGACATGGTGATTGAAAAGTGGGTGTAATCGAGGCGATTGCCGGCGTTGTCCAGCGGATAGACATCCGGTGCCAGCTCCGCGTCGGTCGAAGGCCATGGCACGACGAAGTCACCGAGAAAATTCTCGACATACCCCTTACGTTTCTGCAATTCGCTCGCCGGTGTGGTGCGTGGCGATGTAATAGGTTGCGGTGCAAGCAATTCGGTCGAAGGGAGCAGTGGCTTGAGGTCAGCGAGGCGTGGTCGGTAGGTGAGATCGATAGCGGGCTTTTTGTCAGGCACTTGGTTGGCTCCTGCGGTGGGCGTGAGTTCATTACAGTTCACCATAGCCGCGTTACAGGTCGACGTCAGGCCGGGTAATCGATTGTCCGCAGGCATTCACACAGTAAAAAACTGTAAACGGGTTCAAGTAACGGGTAACACGCGTCGATAAGCTCTGAATAAGAACACTCCGCAGTTCACGTTATTTCACTGATCGCAGGGGACATCAGGATGTCGATAAAGCTACGTCTATTGTTGTTGATTGGCACCAGCGTGCTGACGGTTCTGATCATCAGCCTGGTCAACTATGTGGGCAATACCCGCACGGAGACGGCGATGATCGACAGCGAGGTCAGCATGACCGCGCTCAGCAATCATCTGGAAGCCGACATGATGCACGATGCGCTGCGTGCCGATGTGCTGTCGGCGATGCTGGTCGGCCTGGGCAAAAGCAACAGCACGCGTGAAGAGGTGCAGAAGTCCCTTGATGAGCATGCTGCACATTTTCGCGCTGTGCTGAACGATAACCTCAAGCTTCCCATCAGCGAAGCGATCAAGGCGGAGCTGAACAGGATCAAGCCGAGCCTCGATACCTATATTGCCAGTGGCGAGCGTATTGTCGGTCTGGCTCTGGATAATCCGGAACGAGCGCAACAGGAACTGGGCACGTTCACCAGCGCCTTCACACAACTGGAAGAGCAGATGTCCGGTCTCAGCGACCTGATCGAGGGGAATTTCAAGGCAAGCGGCGAAGGTGCCCGCCAGGCAATCCGCAGCGCCAACATTGCTCTGGTTGTGGTGCTGGTGGCCAGTATCCTGCTGCTTCTGGTTCAGGGCCGCTGGGTAACCCGCAGCATCATGATTCCTCTTGCTTCTGCCAGCCGCATTGCCGACAGCATTGCTCACGGCAATCTCAGTGAACCTATCACCGAGCCCCGTGGCCGCGACGAGGCCAGCATGCTGATTCGCAGTCTGGCGGTCATGCAGCGCGACCTGCGCGGGATGATCGAAGTGGTACGCAGCAACGCGCATGGCGTCAGCGGTATGAGCCGCCAGCTCAGCAGTGGCTGCCATGAAGTGGCCGACAGCAGTCGGCAGCAGAGCTCGGCAGCGGGCACCATGTCGGCAGCGACCAGCGAGATGACGGCAAGCATCGAAGAAATCACCCGGCATGCCGGGCACGCACTGGAGATGGCAAATCAGGCTGAGACACTGGCAAAAAATGGTGGCCGGGTGATTCATCAGGTGGTCAGTGACATGGACAGCATTGCCCGCTCGGCGCAGCTGTCGGCGCAGGTGATCCGTACGCTGGACAAGGACTCGGAAGGAATTTTCAATATCATTCAGGTGATCAAGGGCATTGCCGATCAGACCAACCTGCTGGCGCTTAACGCAGCCATTGAAGCTGCACGCGCTGGCGAGCAGGGTCGGGGTTTTGCAGTGGTTGCCGATGAGGTTCGCAATCTGGCGGGGCGCACCAGCACCTCGACTCAGGAAATAACCGCGATGGTCGCTCGTATTCAGCAAAGTACCCGCGAGGCGGTCACCAGCATGGAAGCAGGCGTTGCTCAGGTCGACAAGGGCATGGCCGTTACCACCGAGGTGCAACGCTCGATCAGCGAGATACTGGAGGCCACGTTGAGCACCACACAACTGGTCAACGACATCACTCGCACCATTGGTGAACAGAGCCTGGCCAGTAACGAAATCGCTCACCAGGTGGAGATGATTGCCAGCATGTCCGAGGGCAACAGCCGGGTCATCGGGCAGACCGCCAGCACCACCGATGAACTCTCGGCAATGGCCGGACAGCTTTCACAATCGGTGGATCGTTTCCGTCTTTGATATCAAATAGCCTCAGCCTGCAGTACTCTCCGGCGCATTCGACCCTCGGTCGAGTCGCGCAGGGCTCATCACAGGCCTGTATTGGCCGGTTCAGCCCTTGAATCTTCGGTACCGACAAGCGTTAATTTTCGTGGATGAATCACTTTGCACCCCAGGAGCAGCGACATGCAGACGTTAAAGGCCTTATACGAGTCAGTCGAAAAGCAGTTTTTCGACACACTGACCAAAAAGCTCTCAAGCCTTTTTCTGCTGGTCCTGGTCAGCGCGCTGTTGTACTGGGTGGCTCTGAACATTCGCTCTGACATCATGCTGCAATTACATGGCACGCAACTGAGCGAGGCCGAACTGGGCAAGATCCAGGGCCAGCTGGATGTCCTGAGCAACGCGATCCTGCTGAGTACTCTGTTTACGCTGGTCATGGTCAGCTTCATGGTCGGGTACTTCCGCCATTTGATTGTGCGTCCAGTGGTGTTCATGACACACGCACTCGAAGAAATCGCCAACGGCGAGGGCGACCTGTCCCGTGACTTGCCATTGTTGACCCATGACGAAATTCGAGTGCTGGCCAGTACCTGCAATCGTTTTCTGGCCAAGCAGCGCGAGGTCATCAGCAGCATTCAGGCGCTGACGGTGCAGATCGCAGTCGAATCGGCACGCTCGCTGAAAAACATCAGTGATTCCAGTGACAGCGCGACCGATCAGGCGCGTTTCGCCAGAGAGGTGATGGACCAGAGCAACATGGCGGTGGGCAGCATTGAGGACGTCTCGCAGCAGACGCAGGGCATTTCCACTACCACCGCGCAGAACCTGAGCATGGCGCGCGACTCTTATGCCGAACTGCTGGAGGTGACTGGAAACATCAGCCAGATATCCAGCAGTCTCAATGAATTCGGTGGGCTGGTATCCGGCTTGAATGAGCGTTCTTCGAGCATCAAGTCGATTGTCGGGCTCATCCAGCAGATATCCTCGCAGACCAACCTGCTCGCGCTCAATGCCGCCATCGAAGCGGCGCGGGCTGGGGAAAGCGGTCGAGGGTTTGCTGTGGTGGCGGATGAAGTGCGCACCCTGGCGCAGAACGTCAGTAAAGCCACTGACGATATCTCCCGGAACATCGACGCGATGCTTCAGGAGGTCAGCTCCACCCACGAACAGACCATTCAGATCAGCCACAGCGCCCGCGAAACCCAGCTGGTCGTAGAGCGCGCATCCGGCCATTTCGAGAGCATGATCGGTGATTTCGAGTCCACCAATGACAAGCTGGCCGACATCGCTACGCATATCCAGCAGTTCGCAACCACCAACACTGGCATCAACGAACGGGTGACGCGAATTTACTCCGACAGCCAGGCTATCGACCAGCGTATGCAGCACTCTGCCACCGCCACCCGTGACCTGTCCGGTGTGGCCGAGCAGGTTCAGACCTTGCTGGGGCGTTTCGTGCTGGGGCGCGGCGAACTGGACGCTGCCATTACCCGCGCGAGTCAGTGCCGGGACATCCTGCAGGTGCGGCTGGCCGAGCTGCACAAACAAGGCGTCAATCTGTTCGATCAGAGCTACAAGCTGATTCCCGGCACCGACCCCAAACAATACATGACCGGTTACACAGAACGTTTCGCACAAGTCTGCCAGGAAGAGTGCGACAAGCTGACCAAGGGCACCCGGGGTGGCAAGGTCACCTTTATCGTGGATAACAAAGGTTACTGCCCGGTCAACAACAGCTGGGTGTCACTGAAACCGACCGGCGACCGTGCCGTCGACTTGCCGGTGTGCCGCAACAAACGCATGTTCTCCGACCCGATAGGCTTGCGTGCAGCGGGCAACCAGCAACGTTTTCTGTTGCAGACCTACCTGCGTGATACCGGCGAGATCATGACCGAAATCGATGTGCCGTTCTTTTTTGAAGGGCGCCATTGGGGCAACTTGCGGATGGGATTCGACGCGGCGCTGTTGCTGGGCAAATGAAGTCAGCGTTATTGTCGCGCCGATAAGGCCTGCAACACAACTGAACGTTCGCGCCGGTAAAAGCTCCACTTCTACAAGGCGCTGATTTTCAGAACGCCACGGGAGGTGTGACTTTGAACATTCAAGATCTGACAAAACATGCGACGGATAAAAAGGTTCGTGAACTCGATCTGATCTCCATCGAGGGCGGTTCCTATGTGCTCCATGCGCAACTGGACGGCAAGTCTGTACCGGTGGAAGACTCGACTGGCAAAACCTTGCACGTTGCATCGGTGGAAGAGGCGCGCAAGGTGCTTTCCTCGGTATCTGATGTAAAGCTGTTCCTGACCCAGGCTGTGGCTCATGACGAAATGGTTGGTCTGGGCAGTGCCCAGGCAGAGTCATCGCGCCAGGAGATCCCGTTGCGCTCAAGCCACTGATCACGGTGTCAGGCGCTGCGCCTGATCGCGATGCACTTGATTTCCAGCAGCAGCCCGGGACGCGCCAGCTCGGCAACACCGATGCAGGTCCATGCACATTGGCCGCGCGGGAAGATACGGTTTTTCACGTCACGAAACACTGCCATATGTTCGCTCATGGCTACGTGATAAGTCGTCATGTCTACTATATCGTCGAACGTACAGCCGCCCTCGGCCAGCACCGTGCGCAGGTTTTCCCAGCAAGCGATGAACTGCGCTTCGGGGTTGAGGATGACTTCCATTTCCCGTGTGCGCCCCACCTGCCCGGCGCAGTAAAGGGTGTCGCCGACTCTGACTGCGGGTGCATACCCTGCGCGGTCCATAATCGACTGCATGGTGGGCGGAACGATGATCTCTCGGTCTGACATGTTGTAACACCTGTTTGTAACGCTTGAGTGTGTAACACCCGACGATGCAATTGCTTATCGGATTGTATATGGGCCAGTCATCTGGCCGCCGGTTTGGCTGTACGTCGCGGTTTTTTCGTCGCAGTGCCCGTTGTAGCAGAGTGCGTAGCAGCGCTGCGCTTCGCGGTCTTGCGTTTTTTCTTCCAGGGCGGCGCAACGCCTGCCGGGCTGGCCGGGCCGCTGATGCTCATGCGCATGCCGACGCAACGGCTGACCTGTTTGCTCATCCACGCTGCCTGTTTGGCGACGAACTCTTCAAGACTCATTTCGCCGCTTTGTACCATGTCCAGTGCCTGTTCCCAGATCGCTGTAGTGCCCGGGTCGGCGATGGCGCGGGGGACGGCGTCGATCAGGCTGAACGCAGCGGGCGCTGCGCAGAGTGCCTTGCCCTGTTTGGTCAGATAGCCACGGTCCAGCAGGCCTTGAATGATCCCGGCGCGGGTGGCTTCGGTACCTATGCCGGTCGTGTCCTTGAGCTTTTGCTTGAGCAGTGGGTCTTCCACCAGTTTGGCGACGTTTTTCATCGCCTTGATCAGGTCGCCTTCGGTGAAAGGTTTGGGCGGTTGGGTCCAGAGGTCCTTGAGGAGGACCTCAGCGACGGCGCATTCGCAGCCCTGAAACAATGCCGGCAACGGCTGCGGGGCAGGCGCTTCGCGACCCCTGACCGGTGCCAGTGCCTCGGGCATGGCACGTTTCCAGCCTGGCTCGACAATTTGTTTGCCGACCGCCCGCAGCGCATGGCCTGCGCAGTCGAAGTCGGCCTGGGTACGGTCGCATTCGTGGTTGGGCAGGAACTGCGCCAGATAGCGCGCCCTGATCAGGGTGTACACCGCTCGCGGCTTGCCGGTCAGACGCTCGACGCCGCGCACGGCAGCAGTGGGAATGATGCCGTGGTGGGCCGTTACTTTGCCGTCATTCCAGGCCCGCGACCGGCGTTGCGGGTCAAGGTGCGGTAATAGGCTGGCCAGCGTCGGGTCTACCTTGCACAGCGCTGCGATGATACCCGGGGCTTCGCCATGCTGACTGTTCGGCAGGTAACCGCAATCGCTGCGCGGGTACGTGATGACCTTGTGGGTTTCATACAGCGACTGAGCTATATCAAGGGTTTCCTGCGCCCCGAGCCCGAGCTTTTTCGAGCAGATTTCCTGCAGGGTGCCCAGATCGAAAGGCAGTGGGGCAACTTCGCGAATCCGCTCGGTGCGCAGCTTGACCAGCCGTGCGCTGGCCGCATTGCGCATCGCTTGGGCAGCCTGTTGCGCCAGCGGTTGATTCAGGCAGCGGTCCTGATCGTCGCAGGCGTCTGATGGTGCGCGCCATTGGGCGATGAAAGCCTGATTGTCGTGCAACAGCTTGACGTCGATGGCCCAGTAGGGTGCCGGTACGAAGTTGGCGATGCTGCGATCACGGTCCACGACCAGCCGCAGGGTCGGGGTTTGTACCCGCCCGACTGGCAATACGCCCTGATAACCAGACTGGCGACCCAGCAGGGTGAACAGACGGCTCATGTTCATTCCGATCAGCCAGTCGGCACGGGATCGACCCAGTGCCGAGTGATACAGGCTGAACGTATCGGCACCGGGTTTGAGCGCTGCCAGCGCCTTGCGGATGGAGGCGTCATCGAGTGCCGACAGCCACAAACGCTGAATCGGCCCGCGATAGCGACAGTGTTCGACCAGCTCGCGGGCGATCATCTCGCCTTCGCGGTCGGCGTCGGTGGCAATCACCAGCTCTTGAGCTTCGCCCAGCAATCGCTTGACTGCCTTGAACTGGCTGGCAGTTCTCGGCTTGACGAGCATCTTCCACTTTTCCGGAATGATGGGCAGGTCTTCCAGCACCCAGCGTTTGTAACGCGCATCGTAAGCGTCGGGAGGGGCGGTTTCCAGCAAGTGGCCGATGCACCATGTCACGGTGGCATTGGCACCCACCCAGCAGCCGTCGCCACGCCGGGTCGCGCCGAGCGCAGCCGCAATGTCTTTGGCCTGGGAGGGTTTTTCGCAAAGAAACAGCCGCATGACTACCGTCGTCGATTACCGGTGCAAGGGCTGCAAGGATGAACGTTGAATACGCTGCGGGCAAGTTTTATCTGTATGGATATACAGATAAATGGAGCAGGTCATGGAGTGAAGTGCTCACCCCATGACCGCTTTTGCAGCCCGCGAAGAGTGTATCGGCTCAGCTCAGCAGGTCGGAGAACGCCTTATCGGCTTCAAGCACCGCTGGCAGCCCGGCAAACAGTGCGTCCAGATCGACTCCTTCCATCAATGGCCCGCCGCAAGCCTGCTGCGCTTGCGGGGTCGCGCCGCCGTGGGCTTCCAGTGCATCGGAGATGGTAATGGCCTGAGCGACAATCTTTGGCAACGGTGCGTCCGCAGGAGCCTTCAGCGGCGTTGCCTGATAGGCGATAGCCTGTTTGATCAGCTCTGGCAAATGCCAGCGACTGGCCAGTTCTGCGCCTACTTCCGGGTAGCTGAAACCCAGTTGCAGGGTTTCGTTGGCTGCACGCCCCGGCGTACCGGCCTTGGCTGCGTTGTTCAGGCGCTCTGCAACGTCGGGCGCGCCGGTCTGGATCAGCAGTTCGCCAATGTTATGCATGACCCCGCAGGTAAAGGCGATTTCTGGGTCGACGCCCGTCTGTTTCGCCAGCATTCGGCAGATCCCTGCCACCTGAAAGCTTTTGAGCCAGAACCCTTTGAGGTCAAAACTCGGCCCGGCTTTGAACGCGCCGGTCACTGCCGAGGCCATTACCAGGGTGCGCAGGGTGTTGAAACCCAGACGCATGGCCGCGTCTTCGATACTCGAGGATTCTCGCGAGCCGCGAAACCGCGCCGAGTTGGCAAGGCGCAGTACCTTGGCAGCAATCACCGGGTCTTTCTCGATGTTTCGGGCAATGCTTTCCAGGTTTGAGGAAGGGTTGTCAAATTGCAGCATCAGGTCCTGAGCCACTTTGGGAATGCTCGGGAGACTGTGCAAATCGTCAAAAAGTTTTTCGATACTCAGCATGGCAAGACCATCCTCTGCACGGCGGGGATGAGTTCACCATAGCCAGTTTTTCCGGCTCTGCACGTTTCACCGTCGATTGTGGGAGACAGGTCTCAGCACGCTTCGAAAAAAATAATCAAGGACTCGTCCATCTCGGCCGATATGGCGATACAAGCGTCTCTGTAATGTTTCGGTACCCGGACCTGCCTGCTGATCGACACCGCAGGCAGGTGTGTATCGACTCCGGTTGCTGAACGGCCTGTAGGTTGTAACGTGAAAAGGACGGCACATTTGGAAGTTTGATTGGCGATTCAGAGATCGTCCTTATTGGTTTTTTGCCGTGGAAGTAACCGTTATGAAAAGTCTGGGTTTCAGCAAAAAAATTCTTCTTGCCGCCGCATTGATTGTGGTTGTCGCGTTCAGTGTGTTTATTGTCATAAACGACTATCGACAACGTCAGTCGCTCAAATCCAGCGTCAGGTCCGAGCTGCTGCAGTTGGGTACATTGACCACGCAGAATATTCAGACCTGGCTGGAAAGCCGCATTCAACTGCTGCAATCGATGTCTCAGCAAGTCGCTGTGGATGGTAAGGAGCTGCCGCAACTGCAGCGCGCCATTGGCCTGCCGACGTACAGCGAAAACTTTCAACTCAGCTATTTCGGCAGCACTGAAGGCTTGATGTTTTCGGTTCCGGCCGGCAATCGCCCGGCTGATTACGACCCACGTGCACGCGGCTGGTACAAGGCCGCACAGAATGCGCCGGGCACAATTGTTACCGAACCTTATATTGCCGCCTCGTCCGGCAAGCTGGTCATGACCATCGCCACGCCGGTCAAAATCCAGAACCAGTTTGCCGGTGTCGCCGGTGCTGATATCTCGCTGGACAGCGTCAGCAAAATCATCAACTCGCTGAACTTTGACGGGCATGGCTATGCGTTTCTGGTCAGCGCCGAGGGCAAGATTCTGGTCCACCCGGACAGCAAGCTGGTGCTCAAGAACATCAATGAAGCGTACCCGGTCAATACGCCGAAAATTGCCACTGGTGTAACGGAAATCGATTCTGGCAAAAAACCCGAGATCATTTCCTTCACGCCGGTGCAAGGCGTGTCGACTGCTAACTGGTACGTTGCGCTGGTACTGGAACAGGACTCGGCCTATTCGATGCTTGCCGAGTTCCGTGCTTCGGCGATCACCGCGATGGTGGTTGTGGTGATGGTGATCATCCTGCTGTTGGGCCTGTTGATCCGGGTGTTGATGCAACCCTTGCATCAGATGGGCCGCGCGATGCGTGATATTGCCGATGGCGAGGGCGATCTGACCAAGCGTCTGGCCATCACTTCGCAGGACGAATTCGGCGCACTGGCCGAGTCGTTCAACCATTTTGTCGAACGTATCCATACCTCGATCCGCGAAGTGGCCTCGACTGCCGCGCAATTGGGCGAGGTTGCCACACAGGTGGTCAAGGTCTCCAACGCCTCCATGGGTAACTCCGACCAGCAGGCCAACCGAACTGAAAGCGTGGCAGCGGCAATCAACGAATTAGGTGCCGCCGCCCAGGAAATCGCCCAGAATGCCGCGCGTACCTCGCAGCAGTCGAGCGATGCGAGCGGCCTGGCCAGCGACGGCCAGAACGTCGTGCAGCAGACCATCAAGGCCATGAACGAGCTGTCCGGCAAGATCAGCGAGTCGTGCGTGAACATCGAAAGCCTGAATGGCAAGACCGCCAACATCGGACAGATTCTCGAGGTAATCACCAGCATTTCCCAGCAGACCAACCTGCTGGCGCTCAACGCAGCCATCGAAGCGGCGCGTGCCGGTGAAGCAGGGCGCGGGTTTGCCGTGGTGGCTGACGAGGTGCGCAACCTTGCGCACCGCACTCAGGATTCGGCGCAACAAGTGCAGAAGATGATTGAAGAGCTGCAGGTCGGCGCTCGTGAGGCAGTGGTCAACATGACTGAAAGCCAGCGTCAGAGCGAGGACAGCGTAGGCATCGCCAACCTCGCCGGCGAACGCCTGAGCAGCGTGACCCGACGCATCGAAGAGATCAACGGCATGAACCAGTCGGTGGCCGCTGCAACGGAAGAGCAGACCTCGGTGGTGGAGTCGATCAATGTCGACATCACCCATATCAACACCCTCAACCAGCTGGGCGTCGACAACCTGCGCCAGACCCTCGACGCCTGCAACTCGCTGGAAGAGCAGGCGGCCCGCTTGCAGCAACTGGTCGGCAGCTTCCGGATCTGATCCGGCAGCTGTCCACTATGATTATGATCGTTACCACGCGGAGCATTGGCACGATAGTCATCTCATGGGTGCGTGTATAACGGTGAGCGCGGAGGCAAGCCGTACGTCTTGGCGCTTTGCTTCACGGATCTGCGCTGCAACACCTTCTGCGACAAACTGTTATCAGCTCGTCACTCACGGTTCATGAGGCTGCAACAACACAGGTTCAGTTTGGTTGACAACCGAATACGACCTGTCCCGGGTCGTGCGCAGACCGAGAAGCCTCATGAACGATGCCATTCATGTACAGGGCCTGAACAAGACCTTCTCGCACAAGAGTGCGTTGGTTGACCTTGCGTTGTCTATACAACCCGGTGAAATGGTTGCGCTGATTGGCGCTTCCGGCTCTGGCAAGTCAACCTTGCTGCGCCATCTTGCCGGCCTTGCGTGTTGTGATCGCAGCAATGGCGGTCAGGTCCAGGTGCTGGGTCGCGAGGTTCAGTCGTCCGGTCGTCTCAACAGTCAGGTGCGACGTCTGCGTGCCGATATCGGCTACATCTTCCAGCAATTCAATCTGGTCAATCGCCTCAGTGTGCTGGACAACGTTCTGCTTGGTTGCCTGGGCCGCATGCCGCGCTGGCGCGGCAGTCTGGCGCTGTTCAATCGCGAGGAAAAACAGCGTGCGATGGCCGCGCTGGACAGGGTAGGGCTGGCAGATCTTGCCGCCCAGCGGGCTTCGACCCTGTCCGGCGGCCAGCAGCAACGAGTGGCGATTGCTCGTGCCTTGACCCAGCGCGCCGAAGTGATCCTTGCCGACGAACCGATTGCCTCGCTGGACCCCGAATCGGCCCGCAGGGTCATGGAAATTCTTGCCGACATCAATCGCAGTGACGGCAAGACCGTCGTCGTCACCCTGCATCAGGTGGATTACGCGGTGCGCTATTGCCCGCGTGCCGTGGCCCTCAAGGGCGGGCGGATACATTTTGATGGCCTGGCGCAGGATCTCAGCAAACAGTTCCTCAATGACCTCTACGGTGCAGACGCGGACGCGAGCCTGATGATCACCGAACGAAGCCGTCGCGTTCGGCAGAAACCAAGTCTGGAACTGGCCAAAGTCTGAAGCTTTTCAACATCACCCTATTTATATTTATCAGGAGAGCCTGCATGTTCAAGCGTATCGGTCGTCTTCTCGCCTCTGCCGCCTTGCTGACCGCCTGCGCGTTGGGCACGGTTCAGGCAGCAGAAGAAAAAGCCATCAATTTCGGCATCATGTCCACCGAGTCATCGCAGAACCTGAAAAGTATCTGGCAGCCGTTTCTCGATGACATGAGCCGCAAAACCGGTCTGAAGGTCAATGCCACCTTTGCCTCGGACTACGCCGGTCTGATTCAGGGCATGCGCTTCAACAAGGTCGATGTGGCCTGGCTGGGCAACAAGGCCGCGATGGAAGCGGTAGACCGCTCCAATGGCGAGATCTTTGCCCAGACGTCTGCCGCCAACGGCGATGCGGGCTACTGGAGCCTGTTGATCGTGCGCAAGGACAGCCCGATCGACTCTGTCGAAGACATGCTCAAGAACGCCAAGAGTCTGACCTTCGGCAACGGTGACCCGAACTCCACGTCGGGTTATCTGGTGCCTGGCTATTACGTGTTTGCCAAAAACCACGTGGATGCCTCCACCGCCTTCAAGCGCACCTTGAACTCCAGCCATGAGGTCAATGCCCTGAGTGTTGCCAAGGGTCAGCTGGATGTCGCGACTTTCAATACCGAAAGCTGGGACCGCCTGGCCGTCACTCAACCGGACAAGGTCGAGCAACTGAAAGTGATCTGGAAGTCGCCGCTGATTCCAGCCGACCCGATTGTCTGGAGCAAGGCGCTGTCGGACGAAAACAAGGCGAAGATTCGTGAGTTCTTCGCCGATTATGGCAATACCGATGAAGAAAAAACCGTCCTGAAGAACATGCAGATGGGCAAGTTCCTCAAGTCCAGCGATGACCAGTTGTTGCCCATTCGCCAGCTTGAACTGTTCAAACAGCGTACTGAGGTGGCTGCCAGCACCACGCTGGATGCTCAGGAGAAAGCGACCCGCCTCAAGGACATCGACGCCAGCCTGAACAAGTTGCAGGAGCGCATCAGCGAGTTGAACCAGAAAACTGCAGACAGCTCCGCAGGTTGAACCAACCGATCACTATCAGGAGTTCGCCATGACCACTCAAGTTGCCTATGCCCAGGTTGCGGGCAAGCCCAATTGGTCCCGTTACCTGGGCTGGGGGCTGTTGCTTGCGGCACTGGCCTGGGCCTGGCAGGGCGCGGAAATGAACCCGATGACGCTGGTTCGGGACTCGTCGAACATGGCGACCTTCGCCGCCGATTTCTTCCCGCCGGACTTCCGTGAGTGGCGCAGCTACCTCAAGGAAATGCTGGTGACCATCCAGATTGCCCTATGGGGTACGGCGCTGGCGATTGTCTGTTCGATACCGCTGGGCATTCTTTGTGCCGAGAACATTACGCCTTGGTGGATTCACCTGCCATTACGACGCTGCATGGACGCCTTTCGCTCCATCAATGAGATGGTTTTTGCGATGTTGTTTGTGGTCGCGGTCGGGCTGGGGCCGTTTGCCGGGGTGCTGGCCCTCTGGATCAGTACCACCGGTGTGCTCGCCAAGCTGTTCGCCGAAGCCGTCGAGGCCATAGAGCCCGGTCCTGTCGAAGGGGTACGTGCGACCGGCGCCAGTGCTTTACAGGAGGTCATCTACGGTGTAATTCCTCAGGTCATGCCGCTGTGGATCTCCTATGCTTTATACCGGTTCGAATCCAATGTGCGCTCGGCGACCGTGGTGGGCATGGTCGGAGCTGGCGGCATCGGGGTCATTCTCTGGGAGAATATCCGGGCCTTTGCGTTCGTCCAGACCAGCGCCGTGCTGCTGGTGATCATCGTTGTGGTAAGCGTCATCGACATCATGTCGCAGCGCCTGCGCAAGCAATTCATCTGACAGAAGAGGGGTGTTCAATGAACACTTTTTTTAACCATGCAGTTGTCTAGACAAGCTGAGCCGATGTACCTGGAACTGGCTGAAACCCTACGCGATGAGCTGGTCTCATATCGGCCCGGCGATTATCTGCCTGCCGAGTTTCAGTTAGCCGAACGCTTCTGTGTCAACCGCCACACGATCCGCCGAGCGGTCGATGAACTGGTCCGTGAGGGCAGTGTGCTGCGGCGCCAGGGCAAGGGCACGCAAGTGCTGGAACGTCCGTTGATCTATCCGATGCAGGCCGACAGCGCCTACAGCCAGTCACTGTCGGCACAAGGCATCGGCGTGGAGGCGATTCTGCTGTTGCGCCGCGAATGCCTCGCCAGTCACGAAGATGCGCTGCATCTGGGGCTGGCCGAGCATGCGCCGCTGATCGAAATGCAGACGCTGCGCAAGCTGGATGGCCAGCCTGTGAGCCTGATCTGCCACCGCTACAGCGCCCGCTACAGCGATGTGCTGGCTGACTATCAGGGTGGCTCGGTTCGCCAGTACCTGGCTGAGCGCGAGTTGCCGCTGAGCCGCGCGCAGAGCCTGATCGGAGCCCGCCTGCCGTCCCGTGAAGAGGCCGGGCTGCTGCTGATGCCCCGGCACATGCCGGCGCTGACGGTGTTGACGGTTTCGTGTGACCGGTCGGGGCAGCCGGTGGAGCTTTCCCGCTCGGTCAGCCGCTGCGACCGCTTCCAGTATCAGGTGGCGTTCAACCAGATCGCCGTCACCCCAACGACTGACTGACATCGAGGTGTTCCATGCAAGCAACCCCTGAAACGGCCGCACGGCAGCACTGGATGGGCGTACTGGCGCGCGCCCTTGTCGATGAGCCGAGCCGCGAACAATTACAGCGTCACGAAGCGGCGTTGCGTGACACCGATTACCAGATGATCCGTGCCCCGGAAATCGGCATGACCCTGGTGCGTGGTCGCATGGGCGGCACCGGTTCGGCGTTCAATCTTGGTGAGATGAGCGTTACCCGCTGCGTGGTCCGTCTGGCCGATGGCCGCACGGGTTACAGCTACCTGGCCGGACGCGACAAGCGCCATGCCGAACTGGCAGCGCTGGCCGACGCCCATTTGCAAGGCGCGCAACAGGCCTGGTGGCTGTCCGAGCTGATCGAGCCCCTGGCACGTGCGCAAGCCGAGCGTCGGGCACGTAAGGACGCCGAAGCCGCTGCAACCAAAGTGGAATTCTTTACCCTGGTCCGAGGAGAAGACTGATGAATGCCGTACTTCTGCAACCTGCCTTCACCGATCCGGTGCTGGATGCCCAGCGCAGTTTTCGCGTAGCGCTCAAGGCCTTGTCCGGTCCGGGTGTGATTCAGACCCTGCCCACCAGGCATCAGCCGCCTGCCTTGCAGGGCCTGGACAGCGCAACTCATGCCTTGTGCCTGGCGCTGCTGGACCTGGACACTCCGCTCTGGCTCGCCCCTGCATTTGATACCCCGGCGATTCGCACGAACATTGCCTTTCATTGCGGCAGCCCGATTGTCACTGACCGGAGTGCTGCCCGCTTCGCGTTGCTCGATGCGTTGACTGTCGGGGACCTGCACGGTTTCGATACCGGCAACGACCGTTACCCTGATCAGTCCTGCACCTTGCTGATTCAACTGCCAGACCTGCAAGGCGGACCGGCCCTTGCCTGGAGCGGTCCCGGCATCGAGCAGCAAAATTCTGTGGCCTTGCCGCTGGACGAAGCGTTCTGGACCGAGCGTGAAGCATGTAATGTCTTCCCCAGCGGGCTGGACGTGTTCTTTGTGTCGGGCAACCAGATGCTCGGCTTGCCACGCAGCACCCGCGTGCAGGAGTGTGCCTGATGTACGTCGCCGTGAAAGGTGGCGAACAGGCCATCGATAACGCCCACCGCCTGCTGGCCAACAAGCGCCGTGGCGATACAAGCATTGCCGAGCTCGATGTCGAGCAGATCCGCCAGCAGTTGCCACTGGCGGTTGCGCGAGTCATGAGCGAGGGTTCGCTGTACGACCCGCAGCTGGCCGCACTGGCGATCAAGCAATCGGCGGGGGATTTGATCGAAGCGATCTTCCTGCTGCGCGCCTACCGCACGACGCTTACGCGTTTTTGCGCCAGCGTGCCCATCGACACCTCGAACATGCAGCTCAACCGGCGCTTGTCCGCCACGTTCAAGGACGTACCCGGCGGGCAATTGCTGGGCCCGACATTTGACTACACCCACCGCTTGCTGGATTTCACCTTGTTGGCCGAAGGCGACCACCCTGGCCCGGACGTGGTGCCGGACGCAGCGCTGCAACCCTGTCCGCGAGTGCTGGGGTTGCTGGCCAAAGAAGGGTTGATCAAACCTGAAGTGGACGACGGCGATAGCGTTGCGGACATCACCCGCGAACCGCTGGAGTATCCGTCCAGTCGTGCCCAGCGTTTGCAGGCGCTGGCCCGTGGCGACGAGGGTTTCCTGCTGGCGCTGGGTTATTCGACCCAGCGTGGTTACGGTCGCAACCATCCGTTCGCCGGGGAAATCCGCATCGGCGAGGTAGAGGTCTGGATAGAGCCTGAAGAACTGGGTTTTCCGATTGTGATCGGCGACATCGAAGTGACTGAATGCGAGATGGTCAACCAGTTCGTCGGCTCGGCCAGCGAACCTGCGCAGTTCACCCGTGGCTACGGTCTGGCATTCGGCAACGCAGAGCGCAAGGCAATGGGCATGGCGCTGGTGGACCGCTCGTTGCGCGCCGGGGAATTCAACGAAGAAGTCCGCTCGCCGGCCCAGCAGGAGGAATTCGTGCTGGCGCATTGCGACAACGTCGAGGCGGCCGGTTTTGTCTCGCACCTCAAGCTGCCGCATTACGTGGACTTCCAGTCCGAGCTGGAGTTGATCCGCAAGCTGCGCAAGTCCGCACCGCAACCGGAGAGCGACCAATGACTAATGCACCCATTAACACCGCAGAGCATAGGCCCGCACGGGATAACGCCTACAACTTCGCGTATCTGGACGAGCAGACCAAACGCATGATTCGCCGTGCCTTGCTCAAGGCGGTGGCGATTCCCGGTTATCAGGTGCCGTTCGGCGGACGCGAGATGCCGCTGCCTTATGGTTGGGGCACCGGCGGGATGCAACTGACCGCTGCAATCCTGGGGGCCGATGATGTGCTCAAGGTCATCGACCAAGGCGCTGACGACACTACCAACGCTGTCTCGATCCGGCGCTTTTTTGCCCGTACGGCAGGCATCGCCACCACCGAGCGCACGCCGGAGGCGAGCGTCATCCAGACCCGTCACCGCATTCCGGAAACACCGTTGCACGCCGATCAGATCATGGTCTATCAGGTGCCGATTCCCGAGCCGCTGCGTTTCATCGAGCCTTCGGAAACCGAGACCCGCACCATGCACGCGCTGGATGATTACGGTGTCATGCACGTCAAGCTCTACGAAGACATCGCTACCTTCGGCCACATCGCGACCAGTTACGCCTACCCGGTCATGGTCGATGAGCGTTACGTGATGGACCCGTCGCCGATTCCTAAATTCGACAACCCCAAGCTGCACATGAGCCCTGCGCTGATGCTGTTTGGTGCTGGACGGGAAAAGCGTCTGTACGCCGTGCCGCCGTTTACCCAAGTGGTAAGTCTGGACTTTGAAGATCACCCGTTTGAAGTGCAGCGCTGGGAGCAGTGTTGCGCGATCTGCGGCAGCCATGACTCCTTTCTCGACGAGCTGATTCTTGACGACGCCGGGACGCAGAGCTTTGTCTGCTCCGACACCGATTACTGCGCCCAACGCGTCAAACAGCAGGAGAACGCCCGATGATCAGTGCCCTCTCATTGAACCCGGCGGGCGACCGCCAGCCCGAACCTGCGCAACCGCTGATCAAGGTGCGCGGCCTGACCCGTTTGTACGGGGTACAGAAGGGCTGTCAGGACGTCAGTTTTGACCTTTATCCCGGCGAAGTGCTGGGCATCGTCGGCGAGTCCGGCTCGGGGAAATCTACGCTGCTGTCGCTGTTGAGCGGGCGCTGCCCGCCGGATCGCGGCAACATCGATTATCGAAGCAAGGATGGCAACTGGTTTGATTTGTACAGTTCCAGTGAGGCGCAACGTCGCACCTTGTTACGTACCGAGTGGGGCTTTGTCGAACAGAACCCGCGTGATGGCCTGCGCATGGGCGTCTCTGCCGGAGCCAATATCGGCGAGCGCCTGATGGCCCAGGGTGTGCGCAATTATCAGCAATTGCGCAGTGCAGCGGTGGACTGGCTGAGCCAGGTCGAGATCGACCCGCTGCGCATTGACGATCTGCCGCGCACATTTTCCGGCGGCATGCAGCAACGCCTGCAAATCGCCCGCAACCTGGTGTCCAGTCCCAGACTGGTGTTCATGGACGAACCCACCGGTGGGCTGGATGTGTCGGTGCAGGCGCGGTTGCTCGATCTGTTGCGTGGCCTGGTTCGGGAGCTGGACCTGGCCGTGGTCATCGTCACTCACGACCTGGCAGTCGCGCGGTTGCTGGCTGATCGGCTGATGGTCATGCGGCGCTCGGAAGTGGTCGAGAGCGGCCTGACCGATCAGATTCTCGATGACCCGCAGCATCCGTATTCACAACTGCTGGTGTCCTCGGTATTGCAGCCATGAACCAGACAACCCGATCAGACACCGTTCACAGACAAGAGGTGAATCCGATGACGACGTTGATCGAGGTCCGCGATCTGTCGAAAACCTTCACCCTGCATCAGCACAATGGCGTGGTCCTCAATGTGCTGCGCGGGCTCAATTTTTCGGTGCGCGCTGGCGAATGCCTGGTGCTCAGCGGGCAGTCCGGCGCGGGCAAAAGCACATTGTTGCGCACTTTGTACGGCAACTACCTGCCTGCCGCTGGCAGCATCCGCGTACAGCACGAAGGCGAGTGGACTGAACTGGTCGGGGCAACGCCGCGCCAGGTGCTTGAGGTGCGGCGCAAAACGCTCGGCTACGTCAGTCAGTTCTTGCGCGTCATTCCGCGTGTCTCCAGCCTGGATGTAGTGATGGAGCCGGCACTCGCACGCGGCTGGTCGCGCGAACAGGCTCAGGAGCGTGCGCAACTGCTGCTGAGCCGGCTGAACATTCCCCAGCGCCTGTGGCCACTGGCGCCCAGCACCTTTTCCGGTGGTGAACAGCAGCGTATCAACATCGCCCGGGCATTCATGGTGCCGTGGCCGGTTTTATTGCTCGACGAACCGACGGCTTCGCTGGACGACGCCAACCGTCAGGTGGTGCTGGATCTGGTCGATGAGGCCAAACAGGCCGGTGCCGCACTGATCGGTATTTTTCATGACCGCGACGCCCGCGAGGCGGTCGCCAATCGTCAACTCGACATGAGCCCGGTGGACCTCACCGCCAAGGAGTTGCTGCAATGCTGAACGAACAGATCTTCAGTAACGCCCATGTGGTGACTGCCGAGCAGGTGTTCGTCGGCACAGTTGTGGTCCGTGACGGCCTGATTGCCGAGGTTCAGAGCGGGCGTAGCCAACTGAGCCAGGCTCAGGACATGCAGGGCGATTACCTGCTGCCCGGGCTGGTGGAATTACACACCGACAACCTGGAGAAGCACCTGTCACCGCGGCCGGGTGTCGATTGGCCGTCGATGTCGGCGGTGATCAGCCATGATGCGCAAATCGTCGCGGCCGGTATTACCACGGTGTTCGATGCGCTGTCGATTGGCGACATCAACCCCAAAGGCAAGCGCATGCAGCAACTGCCCGCGATGCTTCAGGCGATTGCCGACGCCAACGCAGAGGGCCTGACCCGCGCCGAGCACCTGTTGCACCTGCGTTGCGAGGTCAGTCATCCGGACACCCTGAGCGTGTTTCGCGACCTGGTGGACCAGCCGCTGGTGCAACTGGTTTCGGTGATGGACCACGCGCCTGGGCAGCGTCAGTTTGCCCTGGAGTCCAAGTACCGCGAGTACTACATGGGCAAGTACCACATGAATAATGAGGAAATGGATCGCTTCATCGTCGAACAGGTCGCCAACTCCACCGAGTACGCCGACCGCTACCGGCGCGCGATTGTCGAACTGTGCCTGGCGCGTGGCCTGTCGATTGCGAGCCACGACGACGCGACCATGGCGCATGTCGAGGAATCGGCAGGTTTCGGCATGAACATCGCCGAATTCCCGACCACACTCGAAGCGGCCCGCGGCTGTCGGCAACTGGGCATGAGCGTGCTGATGGGCGCACCGAACATCGTGCGCGGTGGCTCACACTCCGGTAACGTGGCGGCAGCATCGCTGGCCCGACACGGGCTGCTGGACATTCTGTCCAGCGATTACTACCCGGCCAGCCTATTGCAGGCCGCGTTCATGCTGGCCGAACAGGACAACGACTGCGAGCTGCCGCAAGCGATCAATATGGTCAGCCGCACGCCCGCTGTTGCGGCAGGGCTGGCGGATCGTGGCGAGATTCGCATCGGCCTGCGCGCGGATCTGATTCAGGCGCGCAATCATGCAGGCCTGCCGGTTATCGACAAGGTCTGGCGACAAGGCAAGAGGGTGTTTTGATGGTTGGCAGGTTGATCTATCTCATCGGGCCGTCCGGTTCAGGCAAGGACAGCCTGCTGGATGCGGCCCGTGAAACGCTGGCGCAACGCAACTGCCGGGTTGTACGGCGGGTGATCACCCGTTCTGCCGAAGCGGTGGGTGAGGCGGCACAAGCGGTGACGGTCGAACAGTTCGAGCAGATGCGCGAGCGTGGCGCGTTTGCCTTGAGCTGGCAGGCCAATGGCTTGCACTACGGCATTCCCATCGAGATCGATCAGTGGCTGCTGGAGGGCCACGACGTGTTGATCAACGGCTCCCGGGCGCATCTTCAGAAGTCGCAAATGCGTTACCCGACGCTGCTGGCGGTGCTGCTGACCGTCAACCAGGACGTGCTGCGCCAACGGCTGTTGGCGCGCAACAGGGAAACCCTTGCGCAAATCGAGGAGCGTCTTGCGCGCAACTCGCGGTTTACCGGGGATTTACTGGCGAATAATCCGCAGGTCTTCCCGCTGGATAATTCGGGCGATCTGCAACAGACCGTCGCCACGCTTATCGGCTTGATGGAGCGGCGTGACGCATGCGCCTGACCCTGCTGGGCACCGGTGATGCACGACAGGTGCCGGTCTACGGTTGCCAGTGCCCGGCCTGCTCGGCGGCGCGGGCGAATCAGGACCTGCGGCGCTTGCCGTGCAGTGCGCTGATTGAATGCGCCGATCAGCGCTGGTTGATCGACAGCGGCCTGACCGACCTTACCGACCGTTTCCCGCCGCGCAGCCTGAGTGGCATCCTGCAGACGCATTACCATGCCGACCATGCCCAGGGCCTGTTGCATCTGCGCTGGGGCCAGGGGCTGGTGATTCCAGTCCACGGCCCGGCGGATCCGGAAGGCTTGGCCGACCTCTACAAGCACCCCGGCATTCTCGATTTCAGCCAGCCGTTTGCAGCCTTCGAAACCAGAGCCTTGGGCGCACTGCACGTCACGGCGCTGCCGTTGACGCACTCAAAGCCCACCTTCGGCTACATGTTCGAAGGCGAGGGGCAACGTTTTGCCTACCTGACCGACACCGTCGGCTTGCCTGACGACACCCGTGAATTCCTGCAACGCCAGCCGCTGGACGTGCTGATTCTCGATTGCTCCATGCCCCCGCAGCCTCAGCCGCCACGTAATCACAATGACCTGACCCTGGCGCTGGAAACCATCGACCAGTTGCGACCGGGCAAGGCGGTATTGACGCACATCGGCCACACGCTGGATGCGTGGTTGATGGGGCTGCCGCAAGGACTGCCGGGGCATGTACTGATCGGCCGGGACGGTATGGCGCTACAGGCGTCCGCATAAACGCAAAAACTGTGCGCTGATCGCCCGCAAACGCCTGTTCCAGACGCTTGGCAGGCTGCGACAATTTGTCATTATGGACCGTTTGGTACATTCTGTTCGGCTGTAAAAATCCGACAGGTTTGAAAAATGACAAACAAGCAAGACACAGGAACTGGCGGCAGGTTGCTGCTGCTCGGGCTGGGAGTACTGATCGCCCTGATCGGGCTCGGTCTGGCAGGTGGCGGCGGCTACCTGGTGACATTGGGCGGGAGCTGGTTCTTCCTGCTGATGGGGCTGGCGATGCTGGTCAGTGGTGCGCTGATCGCTGTGCGCAAACCCAAAGGTGCAGTGTTGTATGGCATCGCCCTGATACTGACAGCCGTCTGGGCTATCTGGGATGCAGGCCTGCACTATTGGCCGCTGGTGTCCCGCCTATTGACCTTTGCCGTGATCGGCCTGGTGATTGCGCTGATCTACCCGACACTGGTTCGCGCTTCGGGTGCTCGGGCAGGCCGCGGTGCCTATGGTCTGGCCGGTCTGTTGGCCATTGGTGTTGTGACTACCATCGGTTACATGTTCGTTCCGAGCCATGTGATCAGCGCCAGCAGCGTGCCGGCTATTGTCCCGGTAGCACCGGGTGCCGAGCAGAAGGACTGGGCACACTGGGGCAACACCCCGGCAGGTAACCGGTTCGCTGCTCTGGATCAGATCAACAAGAGCAACGTCGACCAGCTGCAGGTTGCCTGGACCTTCCACACCGGCGACATTCCGCAGAGCACAGGTGCCGGTGCAGAAGACCAGAACACCCCGCTGCAGATCGGCGACACGGTGTACACCTGCACCGCCTACGGCAAAGTGTTCGCACTGGATGCTGACACCGGCACCCAGCGCTGGAAGTTCGACCCGCAGGGCAGTGCGCCCAACTGGCAGCGCTGCCGCGGCCTGGGCTACTTCGCCGCACCCGTAGCCGACGCACCAGCCCAGCCAGCCGCCGCGTGCGCTACACGCGTGTTCCTGCCGACTGGCGACGCTCGCCTGATCGCACTCGACGCCAGGACCGGCGAGACCTGCAAGGACTTTGGTAATCAAGGCGTAGTCGATCTGAAAACCGACATGGGCGAAGTCAAGGAAGGCTACTACCAGCAGACCTCGACGCCGCTGGTGGCGGGCAATGTGGTTGTGGTGGGCGGTCGTGTTGCCGACAACTTCTCCACCGGCGAACCTCCAGGCGTGGTGCGTGCTTTCGACGTACACAGCGGCGAGTTGGTCTGGGCCTGGGATCCGGGTAACCCGAATACCAACAAGCGTCCGCCAGCAGGCGAAACCTACACGCGTGGCACGCCGAACGTCTGGTCGGCCATGTCCTACGATGACAAGCTCGGCCTGATCTACCTGCCAACCGGTAACGCCACACCCGATTTCTTCGGCGGGACGCGCACCGAGCAGGACGACAAATGGTCTTCGTCAGTCGTTGCGGTGGACGTCCAAACCGGTCAGGTGCGCTGGAACTTCCAGATGACCCACCACGATCTGTGGGACTTCGACATTCCGGCGCAACCGTTGCTGTATGACATCCCGGACGGCAAGGGCGGTACGCAGCCAGCATTGGCGCAAGTCACCAAGCAGGGCGAGATTTTCCTGCTCAACCGCGAAACCGGCGTGCCAATTTCGCGTGTCGAAGAACGCCCTGTGCCGCAGGGTAATGTGCCGGGCGAGCGCTATTCGCCGACTCAGCCGTTCTCGGTGGACATGCCGTCGATTGGCAACCAGACCCTCAAAGAGTCCGACATGTGGGGTGCCACGGCGTTTGACCAGTTGATGTGCCGCATCGCTTTCAAAGGCATGCGTCACGAGGGTGTTTACACGCCGCCAGGCCTGGACCCTGCGTTGCAGTTCCCCGGCTCGCTGGGCGGCATGAACTGGGGCAGCGTCTCGGTCGACCCGACCAACAACTACATGTTCGTCAATGACATGCGCCTGGGCCTGGCCAACTACATGATCCCGCGCGACAAGATCGCCGCCGGTGCCAGCGGTATCGAAATGGGCGTTGTGCCACAGACCGGCACACCGTTTGGTGCCATGCGCCAGCGCTTCCTGTCTGCCGTCGGCATACCGTGCCAGGCACCGCCGTTCGGCACCATGTCGGCGATTGACCTGAAAACCAAAAAACTGATGTGGCAGGTGCCGGTCGGCACCGTGAAAGATACAGGCCCGATGGGCATCCGCATGGGCCTGCCGATTCCGATCGGCATGCCGACGCTGGGCGCATCGTTGTCCACCCAGTCGGGCTTGCTGTTCTTCGCCGGTACTCAAGACTTCTACCTGCGCGCCTTCGACAGCGGCAACGGCAACGAAATCTGGAAGGCCCGTCTGCCAGTCGGCAGCCAGTCCGGCCCGATGACCTACGTGTCGCCCAAAACCGGCAGGCAGTACATTGTGCTTACCGCCGGTGGTGCCCGCCAATCGCCTGACCGTGGCGATTACGTGATTGCTTACGCGTTGCCCAAGTAACGTGCTTTAACGTTGAGGGGCAGGTTTTGCCCCTCGATTCGTTTTGTCACACGCTGGATGTCTCGCTAATGGATGGATGCTACTGTTGGCTTTTGAATTAAATGGCCATTTTGGATAGCCAATCCGAATAATGGGTGTTTTCACCGCTGGGCTCGAAATAGCATTCCAATGAGGATGCCATTAATTCGCTGTAGTCTGTTTCCGTCATGGGCTGGCTTAACAGATGCTCAATTTCTTTTACGCTACCTCGCAAACAGCTCAAGGGTTCGCATTTTACGATCTCTTCAAGCACGTGATTGCTGTCCGAGAACTCTTTCGTCCAGTCCTGATGAAAATAGGAGCCTAGTAATCGGCTCAGGTTGGCGTATTGATTTGTTTTCATGAGGGTGTCCGGCTTTTTGTTATTGGGGCAGGCTTCAATTTTTGATAAATGATGATATAAGGTGTGAATCTATTTGATATGAATGGGCGAGGCGGAATTGTTGATGGGATGTTATTAGGCTGCAGTTTGGCTTTGCGTTCAGGAATGGGCGATTATTCTTTTGATAAGATACTCATAAAAGTTCTCTGCATAAAAGATCGCTGCTCCTGATGGTATTTTCAAGAAGATCTGGCATTCATTGTTTTTGTAAGTATTACAGTCGAAAAAGAAAGCTTCGCCCAGGTCCGTTCTGCTGATGACCAGTTTTTTTGGGGTGGTCGACTTGTTTTTGAGTCTGTTAATGTGTTGGAAGACAATATCCCCACCCTGTAGGTCATCGACGTCCATGCCGTAGATGTTGTAAATCTCCTCGGTGCCTACTTCTCCTCCCGCATAATTTCGTAAAAACTATTTGTAGGCGTCAGGCAGTGGGTGACCTAAACGCTGCTCTGCCTTAATAATCAACTCATCGGCTACAGCGTCGGCAGGTGCTCCAAATGCTGCTACATCCTCATTTGTCTTTATAAAGTTTTCAAGATCAAATTCTGTCAAATTAGTCATGTCATTACTCGTGAGTATTCGCGCAGTTAAATCCAGTTCCACCTCCTGTATCTGCTCCTGAAAATTCAAATAGTTCAGTAATTACTAGAGGCTTTCCACGCTCATCTGTTGACTTTGGTTACGTTTGAGTAATCGCCGAACCCGGGGATTTTTTCGTAATTGTCTTTAGGCTCGAAATTCGATTTGGCTTCCTCAAGTTTATGTGGGTTTAGCTGCTCCCGACGAATCAAAAGCTCGCCGCTTTCTTTGAAGATGTAGCTGGTTCCAGCTGAGATTTTCCCAGCGTCATCAAATTCACGATGGGTTGCCATCGTGAGGAAAAGCGTTTCTGAATCCAGGCATTGAAACTGATAGGAAAGGTATTCGCGCTGATGGTCATCCAGAAATCCAACGCCCACCATGTTCTTGTCTAAAATCATTTCTACGAAGCAAGCTGGTTTTGAGCCTGAGCCTATCAACGCTGTATAAGGCTTTTTAGCCAAATGCAAAGCGTTGGCGGTAGCCTCGTCCATAGGGTCGATTGCACGATGCTTGAGGCGGAACCAGGACTTGCAATAAAAAATAGAAGGACTCATCAATACACCTTTCCGTTGATATCTCTAATTAAAACTCCTGCTTTGCCTGCAGAGTCTAAAATAGTTTGGGGTATTATACCCGTTTGAGGTGGAACTTCCAGTATCACAGCGCCCTGTAATTTTTGTCCTGCCAAAGAGCCACTGGATGGAACATTCGCTATAGTAGAGCCGCTCGGGTACTTTGATGTTGCTTCATTTATATAGCTTTTGGCGGTGGATTCAGATATTTTTGAAAATTGAGTTAATTTACGTGATATGATTTCTCCAGTTGTTGGGTTGTATGAATCTAGTCGGTAATAGCCATTGCCGTCAGGCCTCTGTATGTAGACCTCATTGTAGGGGTAATTTTTTGATTGAACTCTATTAAACTCGTTACCTGCATCGAGTCGTTGCAGTCACTCTGGTTTTGATGAGGTATTTGCCACGTCGTTGGATTCTTTTTTGCATCTGGCCGATCAGATGGCGAGGGTGTAGTTGGCGGCTCTTGGGTGTCCATCACTCCCCGGAGCGGTGAAGGCTCACTCCTCCGCAACTCAGGATGAGCCAGCAACTTCTGCTCATTCCGAGCCAACCAACCCGCAATTTGCTTGTTGGTCATGTCTGCTTGAAGCTTCGCGCTTCTTGCGGCGATGCCGTCCAGGCTGCCTACGACTCCTGCCTTGATCTGACCTCGTGTGATGTAGGTAACAATGGCAGTCAGTAGGAGCATGACTAATTGCTCCTGACCTCTGGCAAGTTGCCGCGCGGCAGCATCTATACGCTCATCAATCAGCCACGCGGAGGCTCCTGTGGGATCAAGCCCTGGCGGTTTGACACCTTCCTCTGCATTCCAGGCAGTCACAATACCTTCATAGAGAGTTGCAAGACAGGCAGGGAGCCCTTGATAAAAGTACTCGGCAATGGCTGAAAGCCCCATGCCCAGCAAAATTAGGTTGCCGATCTGTAAGCCTATGCCGCTGCCTGCTATGGCCCCTGGTACAGCGCCTGCCCCGAATGCTAGCGATCCAGCCGCACCTCCAACAAGAGTTCCTACGGCTACGCTGCCGCCCATGATCATGGCGACCTCTTTTACCAATTGCAGCAAGACAGGAAGGATTTCCGTAATGTCTATGGAAGCCCACTTGCGCATCAGATTCAGCTGAATGATTGGGTAAGACTTGGACATCGCCAGCTTCACCGACTCAATGCGGTTTCCGCCGATACTGCCGAATGCCAGTGTGGCCTCGTTACTGACTCGTCGAGTGAAACCGTTCCAACCATCGAAAGCGCTTTCCCAGCCTTGATCGAAAGACTGATTCAGATGGTTGAATTTGTTATCGAGGGTTCGCTCGATGTCGTCCCACTTGGGGACGTTGGCTAAAAGATCCATTTAGTCATCTCTGTCCTTGAAAAGAGTAAATTCCGATTCTCGGTCCTTGAGTCATCGGACTACAGCCTGCGCTAGAGGTAACCTTTGCCTGATCGTCTGGCATGTCAATTCGATCTCAATTAATGCCATTTTTCTCATTTATGCGACGACCGCAATGATGTCAATGAGATGGCAGTTGGGTGTTCACGACTGTGATAGCTAGGTGACGCATTGAATTCCCGGCGCTTTTCCTCACCGCTGTGGTTTGAAAATTTTTTTGGTTGATCGCTAAAAAGTGAAGTGCGGCACGTTTGTCGAGCGCCTGGTATTGGTCTTGCTCCTTCACATATCCCCAACTACATCGCCCCAATCTCCGGCTTGCCCGTTCTCGACCCACCATAAACTGGCGGATGCGTGACGATGTGGGTCAGGTCGACCGCCGAGGCCAGCAGTTTCTGCAGGTCGGGACGCGGACGTGACAGGCGTGGATCATTCAGTGTTGCCTGCTCGAGCGCCGCTGCGCAGGCGAGCAGTTTTGCGTCGCTGCGGAACCCGCCGATCACCTGTAACCCGAACGGCATGCCGTGGTGATCAGTGCCGCAGGGCAGGGACAGTGAAGGGTTGGTGGTCAGGGTGATGGTGTAGCACAGCGCCAGCCAGCGGTAATAGTTGTCCAATTGCACGCCGTTGACTTCTCGCAGGTACAGTTCGCTCCAGGGGAAGGGCGAGACTGGTGTGGTCGGCGCGAGGATCAGGTCGTAGTGTTCGAATTGCTTCTGGAAACCGCGGAAGATCCGGCTCTGCTCGCCATGTGCCTTTACGCAGTCCTGCAGCGACATGGCGGCGCCCATCTCAAAGTTTGCGCGGGTGTTGGGTCCCAGCGCATCAGGGTCGCAGTCGTGGGCGTCCTGCAACCCGGCAACGAAGGCTTCGGCACGCAGCACATCGAAGGTGCGATGGGCGCTGCCCAGGTTCAGGTCGATGGCTTCGAAGGATTTGAAGAGCGGCTTCAGTGCGTTGATTTTTTCCCGGAAGACGGCACGGATTGTGTCATCGACTGCGCACGCGCCGAAGTCTTCGCTATAGCCGACCCGCAGTTGGCTGAGGTCGACGGTGCGTGGTGCAAACGCGTCATCGGCAATGGCATAACTCAACGGATCAGACTGCCCCAGCCCGGCGCTGGCGCGCAGTTGCAGCAGCGTGTCGGCGACATTACGACCCATCGGGCCGACCACGGAGATCGGCGTCCAGCCGAGTTTTTTGCGTTCGCTCGGCACCAACCCGGGTGAAGGCCGCAGGCCGACGATACCGCACAGTGCTGCAGGAATGCGCAACGAACCACCGGTGTCTGAACCGCTGCACAACGGCACCATGTCCACGGCCAGTGCGGCGGCTGAACCGCCCGAGGAACCGCCTGCGTTGAGTTCCGGATTGAACGGGTTGCCGGTCGCGCCCCAGACGACGTTGCGGGTGTTGGCTCCGGCACCGAGCTCCGGGACATTGGTCTTGCCGACGACGATTGCCCCGGCAGCACGCAGGCGGGCCACGAACAGGTTATCCTGCGCTGGGATGTTGTCGCGGAACAGTTGTGAGCCGTAAGTGGTGAGTACCCCGGCGGTTTCTTCCAGGTCCTTGATGCCGATCGGCAGGCCATGCAGTAGCCCCAGCGGTTTGCCTTGCAGGACTGCATGCTCGGCCAGCAGCGCCTCGTCGCGGGCGCGCTTGAAACAAGTGGCGGCGAACGCATTTATTTTCGGATTGAGGGTTTCAATGCGCTCGATGCAGGCGTCGAGCAATTCCACTGGCGAGATCTGTTTGCTGCCGATCAACGCACGTAGTTCAGTGGCGGATTTGCCGAGCAGCTCGGATGGGTTTTGCATGGAGTGTTCTCCCGAATTTCATCGTTCCGCACGCTCCGCGTGGGAATGCATTTCGTGACGCTCTGCGTCACACATCTGCGTCGCGCCTCTTTTTCCAGGTCGGGCGCAGCACGTGGGCAGTCTCTTCAAACATCCCCCAGCGCCAATATCGTCGCCACCAGCGCCTGGCCTCTGGGCACCAGGGTATCAAGCTCCAGATATTCACGGTCGGTGTGTACCTTGCCGCCGACCGGGCCGAGGCCGCACAGCGTGGGGATGCCCAGGCTGGCGGTGAAGCCGGAGTCGGCGCAGCCCCCGGTGAATTCGCCTTCCACGTTGAAACCCAGTTCCTGCGCAAGACCCTGATAAATACTCAGCAGTTCAGTGCTGTGCCGGGCTTCCATGGGCAGGAAGGTCGTGGCTTCGAGCAGTCTGGCCGATGTGCCGGGCAGCTCCTCTTCGGCGACGATGGCCTGGACGGCGGTGAGAATCTCATCCCATTGGCGCAGTTCGACAAAGCGCACGTCGAGTTTCGCCGTCGCGCTGGGCGCAACGGTGTTGCTGGAGGTGCCGCCCGAGATCAAGCCGACGTTGGTGGTAATGCCTGCTGCGTAGTCGGTCAACGCATGCAGCTTGATCACCTTGTGCGCCAGCGCCTGAATCGCGCTGGCACCGTCGGCGTGATTGACCCCGGAATGCGCCGCGCGGCCGTTCACTTCGATGATCAGCGTGGCACCGCCTTTGCGGGCACTCACCACATTACCGCTGGCGCGTCCCGGTTCCGGGTTGAGCACCGCGCGGGCCTCGCGGGCGTACTTTTCGATGTGCACGCGAGCGCTGGCGGAGCCGATTTCTTCGTCGCCGGTATAGAGGATCTGTACCGGAAACGGCAGCGGGCCGATGCGTTTCAACGCTTTCAGCGCAAAGCAGTTCAGCACCAGTCCGCCTTTCATATCCGCCACGCCAGGGCCATAGGCCAGTTCGGCATCTTTGGTATAGCCGCGAGTGGACGTGGTGCCTTTGGGAAATACCGTGTCGCGATGGCCGAGCAGCAGCACCGGCTTGCCGGGTCCGCCGGGCAACTCAGCCAGCAGCACATCGCCGAAACCCTCAACCGGGATACGTTCGATGCTGATCCCGTCGGCCTGCAATTGCGCGGCGAGCAGTTCGCCGACCGCATCGACTCCGGCCTTGTCGTAACTGTTGGAGTCGGTATCGACCAGGCTCTGCAACAGCGCCTCCATCGTCTCATACTGCCCGCTTAGCCAGTCGCTGGCCTGCCGCTGTGCTTCATTCATTCACTCAGCTCCTGTGCCCGATGCTCGCGGGTCAGCCGTGCGCCGTCCGTTCCCAGATCCCAGAACAGTCCGGCCATGATTTGCAGACTTTCTTTGACCACCGGTGCCAGCAAATGCTCGTCGGGGGCATGTTGCGAGCACGCCGGGTACGAGTGTGGCACCCAGACGGTCGGCAGGCCCAGTACTTCAGCGAACACGTCATTGGGCAGCGAACCGCCCAGATTGGGCAGCAGTGCCGGCTTCTTGCCGGTGGTGGCGGCCAGCGATTCCAGTGCCCAACCGACCCACGGGCTGTCGGGTGACAGGCGCGTGGCATGCATCACGTCCATGCGCGTCTGACGGACTTCGACCTGGGTGAAACCGTGCGCATCCAGGTGCGCACGCACGGCTGGAATGAACGCGTTGTAATCGCTGTCGAGCACAAAGCGAATGTGGCATAGCGCGTGCGCTTTGCCGGGAATGGCGTGTACCGGGGCATCCGGGTTGCCGGTCTTGAAGGCGAGAACGTCGAGGGTGTTCCAGCCGAAGACTTTTTCGCTGAGCGACAGCGCCGGGTCGCCCCAGTCAGCGTCGATGTCCGGGTCGCCGGGGCCGCCGCCGACCTTTATATCTGCCAACGCAGCGCGCACGGCTTCTGGGATGGCTGTCGGCATCAGGCCCGCGATTTTCACTCGGCCATGCTGATCGACCATGCTGGCAATTGCGTTGGCCAGAATGATGCCAGGGTTTGCCAGCAGCCCGCCCCAGTTGCCGGAATGGTGCGCGCCTTCACGCAGGTTCACCGTCATTTCGAAATTGAACACCCCGCGTGAGCCGAGAAACAGGGTAGGGCGCGCCGCTGCCAGGCGTGGGCCGTCGGAGGCGATGAAAATATCCGCAGCGAGTTCTTCTGCATGCGCCTGGCAGAACGCGCTAAGGCCCGGCGACCCGTCTTCTTCGCCCATTTCCAGCAGCAGTTTGACGTTGAAACCCAGCTTGCCGTCGCGTGCCTTGAGGGTCTGCTCCAGAGCGGTCAGGTTGATCAGGTGCTGGCCCTTGTTGTCCGCAGTGCCACGTCCGTACCAGCGTTCGCCACGTTCGATCACCTGCCACGGCGACAAGCCCGGTTGCCACTGCGCGTCATAACCGCGAACCACATCGCCATGACCATAACTGAGCAAGGTCGGCAGGGCCGGGTCTTCGATACGGGTCGCGATCATAAGGGGGCCACGCCCGGCGACCGGGTTGTCATGCACCGCCACGCTGAAACCCAGACGCTCGACATGCGGTGTAATGAATTCGTGCAGATAGCGATAAAGCTCCGGCAGGCTCTCGGCCTCCTGGCTCTGGGTCGGATAGGCGACGCTTTCGCCAAGCAGGGCGAAAAACGCGCCGTTGTCGAACTGTTCAGTGACGTTTTCGATGGCGTGCGAACGGCTACTCATGAGGGCATCAGCTCCAGGGTGTTCGAGGTGTCGCGCAAGTGGCAGCGCACGGTTCCGCCTTCCATGCGGCCAATCACCGGAGACTTCTCCTTGCACACCGCCATGCAGGCCGGGCAGCGCGGGTGAAAGGCGCAGCCGGACGGCGGCGACATGGGGTTGGGGAAGGTCCCGTGCAAACCCAGATCGGGAATGCCCAGATGCGGGTCAGGGGTCAGCACTGAGTCCAGCAAGGCCTGGGTGTAGGGATGACCGGGTCTGGCGAACAGCGATTCGCGGCTGCGCTCTTCGACAATCCGCCCCAGGTACATCACCGCGACGCGGTCGGCCAGGTGTTCGATAACGGCCAGGTTGTGGCTGATCAGCAAGTACGTCAGGCCGAATTCCTGTTTCAGGTCCTGTAGCAGATTAAGAATTTGCGCCTGCACCGAAACGTCCAGCGCCGAAGTCGGTTCGTCACAGATCAACACATCCGGCCGCATCACCAGCGCCCGCGCAATCGCTACCCGCTGGCGCTGGCCACCGGAAAGCTGGCTCGGGTAACTGTCGATCACGCGCTTGGGCAGACCGACCACGTCCATCATTACTTCTGCACGCTGGCGGCGTTCGGTATGGGTGCCGATGTCATGCACGATCAATGGCAGAGTGACGATTTCGCGCAGGGTCTTGCGCGGGTTGAGCGACGAGTAAGGATCCTGAAAGATCGGCTGGATGCGCCGTGCCATCTCCTTGCGGTCGGTTCCGGCGAGGTGTTTGCCATTGACCAGTACGTCTCCGCTGCTGGGCGCGAGCAGGCCCAGCAGCATCTTGGCCAGAGTGCTCTTGCCACACCCTGATTCGCCGACCAGCCCGAGGGTTTCGCCGCGCATCAGGCGCAACGACACTCCGTCGACGGCTTTCAACGTGGCATTGGGTTTGAAAAAACCACGGCTGATGCTGAATTCGCGACGGATGTCGCACAGCTCCAGAGCAATGTCTTTTTTGACGCTCGTGTTAAAGGCCTGATTGTTCATGACGTCATGCCCTCACGATGCAATACAGTTTCTGCGCCCGTTGAAGCAAACAGGCAGCGGGTCATGTGGTCGTGGCTGTGAACCTGAGGGACATCATCGGCACACGCTGCGATTGCTTGCGGGCAGCGATTGCGGAAGGCACAGCCGTGCTGCTCGCCGACCAGGCTGGGCACCAGCCCCGGAATCGACCCCAGCGGCTGGCCTGGCTGGGTGCGTCCTGGGATCGGAATGCTCGCCAGCAGGCCTCGGGTGTAAGGATGTTGCGGGTTCTCGAACAACTCGACGGCCGGGGCGGTTTCGACGATCTGCCCGGCGTACATCACCGCAACCCGGTCGGCAATGCGCGCCACCAGGCCAAGGTCGTGGGTAATGAAGATCACGGCCAGACCCAGCTCCTTCTGGATGTCGCGAATCAGGCGCAGGATCTGTGCCTGTATGGTCACGTCCAGTGCGGTGGTGGGCTCGTCGGCGATGATTACGTCCGGTTCGCACATCAGGGCCATGGCGATGATCACCCGCTGACGAAGGCCGCCCGACAATTGATGCGGATACTGACGCAGGCGTTCGCCAGCGTTGCTGATCCCGACTTTTTCAAGCATCTGCGCCGCACGTTGCAGGGCTTCCTTGCGCGACACCTTGCGGTGTCGGGTGAGCACTTCGCTGAGCTGATCGCCAATGCTGTAGGCCGGGTTCAGCGAGGTCATGGGCTCCTGAAAGATCATCGCCAGGCGGTTGCCGCGCAGGTCGCACATCTGCCGCTCGCTCTGGGTCAGCATGTCAATGCCATCCAGGCTCAGCGTCGTTGCGGTACGCCGGGCCTTGCGCGGCAGCAGGTCCATGAGTGCCAGCGAAGTCAGGGATTTGCCGCAGCCGGACTCGCCGACGATGCACAGCATTTCGCCGCGCTCGACCTGAAAATCCAGGCCGCGCACTGCGTGGAGCGTGTCCTGTCCCAGCGGGATCTCGACACGCAGGTTTTCAACCTGTAACAGGGCCATGCGCGTATCTCCTCTGTCAGTTGCGCCCGTCGGGCAGGATCAGATCGCGCAGGCCGTCACCGACCAGATTGATGCCCAGCACCAGCACCATCAGGGCGATGCCGGGAATCGCGATAACCCAAGGGGAAAAGAACATGTACGGTTTGCCTTCGGCGATCATCAGTCCCCAGGACGGAATCGGTGGCTGTACGCCGACCCCGAGGAACGACAGCGCCGATTCCAGAAGGATCGCGTGGGCCATCTCCAGCGTGGCAACCACGATCAGTGCGCCGACCAGATTAGGCAGAATTTCGCTGGCCAGAATGCGCAGCGTCGAGCAGCCCAGCGCCTGGGCCGAAGCCACGTATTCAGCGTCGCGAATCTGCTGTACGGCAGCGCGGACCACCACGGCAAAGCGGTCCCAGAGCAGGCAGCCAAGCAGCACGATCACCACTTTCAGCGAGCCACCGATCAGCGATGCGGAGGCCAGTGCGATCATCACCACTGGCATTGCCAGGCGCGTGGTGATCAGGTAGCTGATCACAGCGTCGGTCTTGCCGCCGAAGTAGCCGGCCAGCAGGCCCATGATGGTGCCGATGACGCCAGAGATGAGCGCCGCCGAGAAACCGATGAATAGCGAGATGCGTGCGCCGTACAGCAGGCGTGACAAGTAATCGCGGCCCAGTTTGTCGGTGCCCAGCACATAGTCCCAGGTGCCGTTGGCCACCCATACAGGTGGTTTCATGCGCAGCATTACATCCTGCGCGTAAGGGTCGTAGGGGGCCAGCCAGGGGGCGAACAGTGCGCCGAACAGGATGATCAGCAACAACACCGCGCCGAGGGCAAAACCGCGGTGCGCGAAGCTGTTGCGCAGGGTGCGCCAGACACTGCGCGCCGGTGGCTGGTAATCGTTGATCAGCAGCGGCGATGAGGTGGTTGTGCTCATACGGGCCTCCTATTTCACGCGAATGCGCGGGTCGAGCAATGCGTTGAGCATGTCGGCCAGCAGGGTGAGGACGATGTAGATCACCGCGATCAACAGCACGACCGCCTGCACCACCGGGAAGTCGTCACGGGCAATCGCATCCCAGGCCAGTTGGCCGATGCCTTGCAGCGAGAAGACCGTTTCAATGACCACCGAGCCGCCGAGCATGAAACCGAACTCCACGGCGGCGAGCGCGACCACCGGGATCAACGCGTTGCGCAAGGCATGCTTGAACAGCACCGTGGTGGGGTGCAGGCCCTTGGCACGCGCGGTGCGGATGTAATCGGAATTGAGCACGTCGAGCATGCCAGCGCGGGTCAGGCGCATGATCGCCGGTGTGGCGTAATAACCCAGCGCAATGGCAGGCATGACGAAGTGCGCCCAGGTCGAGTTGCCCGATACCGGCAGCCATTTCAGGGTGACCGAGAACACCACGATCAGCATCAGCGCGAACCAGAAACTCGGCATCGCCTGACCCAATACCGCAATACTCAACGCCAGGCGATCAATCCACGTGTCGCGCTTCACGGCGGCCAGTACGCCCAACGGAATGGCAATCAGCAGCGCAATGCTCAGGGCCATTGCCCCTAGCCCGAGGGTGATCGACAGGCGCGAGGCGATCAGGTTGTAGACCGATTCCTGAAAGAAGAACGAGTCGCCCAGATCCAGGCGTACCACGTCGGCCAACCATTCGAAATACTGCGTCACCAATGGTTTGTTGAGGCCGTATTGCACACGGATCTGTTCGATCTGCTCGCTGCTGGCTTCCGGTCCGCCGATGGCAGTGGCCAGATCGCCGGACAGATGCAGCAGGGAAAAGCTGATCACCGACACGGTGATCGCTACGCACAGGGCGATGCCCAGGCGGCGCAAGAGAAATCCGAACATGGCAAGTGACCTTGTGTTCAGGGAATGACGGGCTGGCTGCCGATGCTGCAAGGCGCATCACGCACCTCACAGCCGGTCTCGCCAATTGACTTCACCAACGGCCTATTTCCAGCTCGACAGCACGAAGCGCGGCAGCTCGTCCGGATACGGCTTGAAGTTCAGGTCCGAGACGTAGGCATAGTTCATCGAGTAGTTGAACAGCGGCGCCCAGTACGCCTGCTCGCTGATGCGCTGCAACGCCTTGCGGTAATTATCCTTGCGCACCTGTGGGTCCAGCGCATTGTCGGCGGTCTGCAGCCAGCCCTGGACTTGCGGGTCCTTGATGTTGTCGTCCGGGTTGCCCTTGAACCAGGTGCCGGCCGAGGCCGAGGTATCGAGGATCGAGAACGAGCCCCAGGCCTGAAACGACATTGGCACTTTGCCGCCACGTTGCTGATCACGCAGGGCCGCGTACTTCAGGTAGCGCAGCTTGGCGTTGATGCCGACTGCACGCAGGTTGCCGATGATTGCTTCAACGTAGTCGCGGTCGCGGTAGGCGAATATTTCGGTTTCAAAGCCGTTCGGGTAGCCGGCTTCGGCGAGCAGCGCCTTGGCCTTGGCCGGGTCATAGTTGTAGACCGTGGCTGCCGTGGTGTCACAACCGAACTGACCGGGGTAGCAGGCGACCTGCAATGGTTTGCTTTCACCACCGACCAGTTGCGAGGCCAGACCGTCACGGTTGATCGCGTAGTTGATGGCCTGGCGTACTTTCAGGTGCTTCATCGGCGAGTCGGCGCTGGAGGTGCCGCGTGCATCCAGAATCAGAAAGCCGATACGCATGGTCGCGCCGCTGGTGACCACCAGGTTGGGCATGGCTTTGAGGTTTTCTGCCTGATCCGGCGCTACGCGCCAGGTCCAGTCGATGCCACCGGTCATCAGTTCGGCCAGACGTGTTTCTGCATCGGCAATCACCCGGAAGTTGATGTGAGCGATCTTCGGCTGGCCTTGTGGGCTGCCCTGAAAGTAATCCGGGTTCTTGTTCATCTTCACGCCTTCACCGGTGGCAATGGCCGTCACCTTGTAAGGCCCCGTGCCAATCGGTTTACGGCTGAAGCCTGCCATCCCGACCTCTTCGAAATACTTTTTCGGGAACATCGGCACAGCGTTGGAAAGATACTCCAGCGCAGGCGGGAAGGGCTTTTTCAGGTGCAGGCGCACGCTGTAGTCACCCAGTTTCTCGGCACTCTTGATCCAGTCGACGTTTTGTACGGTGACCACCTTGGATTCGGGCGATACCACGTAATTGAGAGTGAACACCACGTCATCTGCCGTGAACGGATCGCCGTTGTGAAACTTCACGCCCTCGCGCAGCTGAAAATCGATGGTGGTGTCGTCGACCTGCTTCCAGCTGGTGGCGAGCATGGGTTGGTACTCGCCATTGTCCGGGTTGCGATAGACCAGGTTGTCCCAGATCAGGCGACCGAGAATCACGCCCTCGCGCAGGTCGTTGTGATAGGGGCTGATGTTCTCCGGCTCGCTGTCGGAGGCGTAGACCAGTGTGTCGTCGGCCTTGCCAGCCAGGGCGGAAAAACTGCTGAACAGGCTCAATAGCGCGATGCTGCGAGCGAAACCCTTGATTCCCATGCCGTCGTCTCCAAAAGGCAAAGTGGATGTATCAAAGGGCAGTGGGGTCGCAAATGCGAGAAGAGGGGAGAAACGAGGCTGCAGTGTTCTTTTGATTGCGTTGTATTGATGTTGCGCCTCGACATGACTCTAGGCAAAGCGTATCAATGCCACAAGCACAATATTTCGAACCTTTCATTGCCGAAAAGGCAACGCAGGAGCCGCGATGCAACTCTACGGCGTACAGTCCACCGCGTTGCGCTACTTCCTTGAAGTGGCGCGTTGCGGGTCGATCAGCGAGGCGTCGATCCGGCTCAATGTCGCGTCCTCGGCAGTCAGTCGGCAGATCAGCAAGCTGGAGCGCGAGCTGGATGCCGTGCTGTTCGAGCGCCAGGCACGCGGCATGATGCTCAGCGAGGCGGGTATCCGTTTGGCAGCCTATGCGCGCAAATCACAGCTGGAAGCCGAGCAGGTCGTACTGGAAATCACCGAGCTGCAAGGCTTGCAGCGTGGTCATGTACGACTTGCCTGCTCGGAAGGCTTTGCCCTGGATTTCCTGCCTCAGTGCATTGCGCGGTTCCGGCGGCTGTATCAAGGCATCCATTTCTCGATGGAGGTCTGCGCGCCGGCCCAGGCCACCGAGCGGGTGCGCTCCGGGGATGCGGACCTGTGTCTGACCTTCAGCCTGACACCGCAGAACGAGATCAAGGTCGAGCACATCCACAGCGGCGCAATCTGCGCAGTGGTCAGTCATAACCATCCGCTGGCCTCACGCACCGAAGTCTCGCTGGCCGAGCTGCAACCCTATGCCATCGCCCTGACCAATACTGATACGACCTTGCGCCAGTTGTTCGACATCTGTTGCGGGGTGCAGGGTCTGCTGTTCGATCCGGTGCTGACCAGCAATTACATTGGCGCGCTACTGCGGTTTGTGCGTGAGGAGGGCGGTATCAGCCTGTCCAGCGAAATGACGCTGGACAAGCGCGCACACGAAAAACAGCTCAAGTCGCTGCCGATCAGCGACGAAGGCATGAAGGCGCGTCGTATCGAACTGCAAAGCATGGCCGGCCGCAACCTGCCCGCAGCGGTTGCGGCCTTTCGGAATTTTCTGATCGAGGAACTGGCAAAGACCTAATAGGCAGGTTGCGTCGGTGTTGCGCTGTAAAGGTTCGCTAGCGTTTGGTTGATGAAGTCTATAAGCATGATGTTATAGTGTAACGAATTTGCGGCTGCACGCTGTGCGGCCGTGAACCGCCAACATCAGGCTTCGCCCCCTCGGCGAGGTTCGCCAAAGAGACGACTGACGCACATGAACAACCCCCTCCCAGACGTTGCCCTGACGGAAGTTTCCTCGGCCCTGGTTTCACTTGACTGGGTCGGCATGCAGGGCGTCGAAGTGCCCGTCAGGCTGGCCGAAGCGTGCGTCCGGCACCCGGTCCATGCGCATGTCGATCTGCAAGTCGATCTGGCCGATCCGAGTGTCAAGGGTATCCATATGTCGCGGCTCTACCGGCTCCTCTACAGGTTTGCCGAGCACCAGATACTGAGCCCCGATACGTTGTCTGCGCTGATGGAAGCCATGGTTGAAAGCCACCTGGACTGCCATTCCAGCCGCGCCCGGCTCACCCTGAGCTTCAATCTGCTGTGCCGTCGCCCGGCGTTGATTACCGAAGGGCTCAGCGGCTGGAAATCCTACCCGGTGAAGCTTGACGCCACTTGGCACGCTGGCCGTTTGTGCCTCGACGTTTCAGCCGACATCACTTATTCGTCTACTTGCCCGTGCTCGGCTGCACTGTCTCGACAATTGCTGGAAGGCGCTTTTACGGCACGCTTTGGCAGGCAGTCGTTTGTCGACCCGATGCAGGTTGCGACCTGGCTGCGCGAGAACGCCTCATTCGCCACGCCGCACAGCCAGCGTAGCGTGGCTACCGTCCAGGTGCGGGTGGCAGAGCAGGCGACCGAACTGGGCCTGATGACGCTGATCGACGCGGTCGAGCAGGCGTTGGGCACCCCGGTGCAAACCGCGGTCAAGCGTGCCGACGAGCAGGCATTCGCCCGGCTCAACGGCCAGAACCTGATGTACGTCGAAGACGCCGCACGCAAGGTCCAGCAAGCCCTGGAAGGCCGCTATGCAGCCTCCAGCGTCAGTGTGCGTCACTTCGAAAGCCTGCATCCGCACGATGCGGCCGCCCAGACTTCCAACTACCTGTCCTGAGGCTTCATACCTTGATCCGTAAAAATCCTTCCGGCCATCTGCCGGTCATCGCCGAATCCGCTTACATCGATAAAACCGCGATCATCTGCGGCAAGGTGATCATCAAGGACAACGTGTTTGTCGGCCCCTATGCCGTGATCCGCGCCGACGAAGTCGACGCGACAGGGGACATGGAGCCGATCGTCATCGGCGCCAATTCCAATATTCAGGATGGCGTGGTGATTCACTCCAAATCGGGTGCTGCGGTTACCATCGGTGAGTTCACCTCTATCGCCCACCGCTCCATCGTGCACGGACCTTGCATGGTCGGAGATCGCGTGTTCATCGGCTTCAACAGCGTGCTGTTCAACTGCCAGATCGGCAACGGCAGTGTGGTCAGACACAACTCGGTGGTCGACGGTCGCGATTTGCCGGAGGATTTTTACGTGCCGTCCACCACCCGGATCGGGCCTAATACTGATCTATCGCAGTTCCCACCGGTGAGCATTTCGGCTTCTGAGTTTTCCGAAGACGTGGCGCACACCAACATTGACCTGGTGCGCGGCTACAAGGCACTTCAGAACGAGTTCTGACACAGAACACCATCGACTCATTGCACTTCCGGCGACGGATCTGGATTTTTCATGACAGCAGTTGTTCAACCAACCCGCGCGCCAGCATCACGGCTGCGCTCTATCGATGCTCTGCGCGGGCTGATCATTCTCTTCATGCTGCTGGACCACGTGCGGGAAACCTTCTTCCTGCACCGCCAGGTCCTCGACCCGATGGAGGTCGCAAGCACCGAACCCGCCCTGTTTTTCAGCCGCACACTGGCGCATTTATGTGCGCCGCTGTTCGTTCTGCTGACCGGGCTTTCGGCGTACTTGTATGGTGAGAAATACCAGGGCAGGACCGACGTGTCGGCGTTTCTGCTCAAGCGTGGGCTGTTCCTGATTGCCTTGGAGTTCACCCTGGTGAGCTTCGCCTGGACCTTCCAGTTCCCGCCGACCATCATCTACCTGCAAGTGATCTGGGCCATCGGCCTGAGCATGGTTGCGCTGTCGCTGATGGTGTTTCTGCCGCGCTGGGCGCTGGTGGTCATTGGTGTGGTGATCATTGCCGGGCATAACCTGCTGGACTCACTGCACTTCGGGGTCGAGTCGGCCATGCACACCCCGTGGGCGATTCTGCATGATCGGGGCTGGATCGAAGTGTCCGATAACCTGCGTTTCCGTACCTCTTACCCGTTATTGCCGTGGATCGGCATTATCGCGCTGGGCTATGCCGCAGGCCCTTGGTTTGCCGGTCGTTATGACGCTGCGAAACGACGTGCAAACCTGTGGATGTGGGGTGGGGGAGCACTGTCGGGCTTTGTGGTCCTGCGCATGATCAACGGCTACGGTGAAAAGCCGTGGAGCGTTGGCGAGACCGGCGTGCAAACGGTCATGAGCTTCTTCAACATCACCAAATACCCACCGTCGTTGCTGTTCATCAGCCTGACGCTGGGGATCGGTCTGCTGATTCTCATCGCCTTTGAGCTCAGTCAGGAAAAAAGCTGGTTGCGGCCATTGGTGGTGCTCGGCTCTGCACCGATGTTTTTCTACCTGCTGCACCTTTATGTCCTGAAGATTCTGTACCTGATTGCCGTAGCGATCTGGGGAACCAATCAGGGCAAGTACTTCGGTTTCGACCACATGTGGGGCGTCTGGCTGACCTCGGTGGTACTGGCGGTGCTGCTGTTTCCAGCGGTGCGCTGGTTCGCTGCGCTGAAGGCGCGTCGTCGCGATATCAGCTGGTTGAAATACCTGTAACCACCGCAGGCGCGCCGCTGCCGGCCTGGCCTCAATCGCCCTGCGCACCATAGTTCATGATCGACAGCAGCTTGATCGGCACCTGCACCAGTTGTTCGGGACCATGGGGAATGTCGCCGTCGAAGGTCAGGCTGTCACCGGCCTGCATCGGATACAGCTGGTTGCCGTGGCGGTAGATCAGTTCACCTTCCAGCAGGTGGAGAAACTCGGTGCCGGGGTGTGAGAAGGTCGGAAACTCCTCACTGGCATCGTCCATCGTCACCATGTACGCCTCGAAACTCTTTTTCGGCCCGCGGGTATGGTTGAGCAAGTGATAGGTGTGGCCTTTCTCGGTGCCGCGCCTCACCACCTCAAGCCCTTCATCGGCTTTCACCAGCAGTGCACTGCTGCCTTGCTGATCGTACTGGCTGAACAGCTTGGACATGGGCATGCCCAGCACGTCGCAAAGACGGCTGAGGTTGTCGAGGCTGGTCGACACCTGCGCATTCTCGATCTTGCTCAGCATGCCCTGGCTGATACCGGCAATGCGCGCAACATCGGCAAGCTTCAGCTCTTGAGCCTGGCGCTGGCGTTTGATCTGAATACCCAGGTATTGCTCAAGCTTCAGTTTGGGATGCGGTTCGGTCGGCATATTCATCGGCTGCGCACAGTTTCCGTTCAATAATTTTTATTTCGCACCGGGAATGTGCATTTCGCCGCTGTCATCGCGTGCTATCAGTTGCAGATTATTCCCGGAGGGAAAACGAGTTTCCCATATAAACAGCTGAATTGCCCCTTCCACGTCTCTTCGATTTGCTGGCATACCAAACTGGCAAGCGCTTTGCATTCCTAGAGGGAAATTAACTTTCCTGTTCAGAATATATTCTCGGCAGGTAGTGAAACAACGGTCCTTCCCTGAAACGTTTTGCCATGCCAGGAGACACGTCCCATGCTGCCACCCGAAACACAGCGCCTGATCGAACAGCACGGCATCAAGTACGTGCTGGCTCAGTTCGTGGATATTCATGGTTCGGCCAAGACCAAGTCGGTTCCTGTGACCGGCCTGGAAATGGTTGCAGAGGACGGTGCCGGGTTCGCCGGTTTCGCTATCTGCGGCATGGGCATGGAACCCCACGGCCCGGACTTCATGGCCAGGGGCGACCTGTCGTCGCTGACCCCGGTGCCATGGCAGCCGGGGTATGGGCGGGTGGTGTGCATCGGTCATGTGGATGGCAAGCCGTGGCCCTATGACAGCCGCTATGTGTTGCAGCACCAGGTCGAACGCCTCAGGCAGCGTGGCTGGACCCTCAATACCGGGCTGGAGCCCGAGTTCAGCCTGTTCAAGCGCGATGCCGCGGGCAGCCTGCAAATGGTCGATGCCAGCGATAACCTCGACAAGCCTTGCTATGACTACAAGGGGCTGTCGCGTTCGCGTGAGTTTCTCGAGCGCTTGACCGAGGCGCTACAGCCGGTGGGCTTCGACATTTATCAGATCGATCACGAAGACGCCAACGGCCAGTTCGAGATCAATTACACCTACAGCGAGGCCATGGAGTCGGCGGACCGCTTCACTTTCTTCCGCATGGCGGCCGGGGAGATCGCCAACGACATGGGCATGATCTGCTCGTTCATGCCCAAACCCGATCCGAAGCGTGCAGGCAACGGCATGCACTTTCACCTGTCGATTGCCAGTGCCAGCAGCAAGAACCTGTTCCACGACGCCAGCGACCCCAGCGGCATGGGCCTGTCGAAGATGGCCTATCACTTTGCGGCTGGCCTGCTGGCTCACGGCCCCGCGCTGTGTGCCTTCGCGGCACCCACGGTCAACTCCTACAAACGCCTGGTGGTCGGCAATTCGCTGTCGGGAGCCACCTGGGCCCCGGCCTTCATTGCCTTCGGCGCCAACAACCGTTCGGCGATGGTGCGCGTGCCCTATGGCCGTCTGGAGTTTCGCCTGCCGGACGCCGGTTGCAACCCGTATCTGGTCAGCGCCGCGATCATCGCCGCAGGGTTGGACGGCATCGACCGGCAACTGGAAATCGATCACGTCTGCAACGAGAACCTCTACAAATTGAGCCTCGAAGAAATCGCCGCACGGGGCATCAAGACCCTGCCGCAGTCACTCAAGGAAGCCTGCGATGCACTCGAAGCCGACCCCTTGTTCGCCGAGGTGCTGGGCAACGAGATCGTTGGTGAGTTCATCCGTCTCAAACGCATGGAATGGGTGGAGTACAGCCGCCACGTGAGCGACTGGGAAGTGAAGCGTTATATCGAGTTTTTCTAGCTGCACGTTTCAAGCTTCAGGCTGCAAAAAGAAGCTGGATTGCGGCGAATTTGATTTTTTCTGTCTATGCGGTTGGCTTGCAGCGTGAAGCTTGCCGCTCCCGAACAAGGTGAGGCTTATGTGCGGAATCGTTGGTTTGTATCTGAAAAACCCGGCGCTGGAATCACAACTCGGCAAGTTGTTCGAGCCGATGCTAGAAGCCATGACCGACCGTGGACCTGACAGTGCCGGGTTCGCCATCTATGGCGATGAAGTAGCGCAGGGCTGGGTCAAGCTGACCTTGCAGGCCACCACCGAACAGTATGATTTCAAAGCGCTGATCGCGGCGCTGCAAGACAGGTTGAGCGCGCCACTGGACTGGTTTCAGAATGCCAGCGCCGCGGTATTGAAGATTCAGGCGGAAGAAGCCCTAGTGCGTGCCGCGCTGGCGGAGCTGGCGCCCACCGTACGCATCATGAGCGCCGGGCAGAGTATCGAGATCCTCAAGGGCATGGGGTTGCCGAGGGAGATTTCCGAGCGCTTCGGTCTGGCGTCCATGAAGGGCAGCCACATCATCGGCCACACGCGCATGGCCACTGAAAGTGCGGTGACCATGGAAGGCAGTCATCCGTTTTCCACGGGCTCGGACCTGTGTCTGGTGCACAACGGCTCGCTGTCCAATCACTTTCGCCTGCGCCAGAACCTGCGCCTTGAAGGCATTCACTTCGAGACCGACAACGACACCGAAGTGGCCGCCGGTTACCTGGCCTGGCGCCTGCAACAGGGCGACAGCCTCAAGCAGGCGCTCGACAAATCGCTGGAGGACCTCGATGGCTTTTTTACCTTCGCCATCGGCACGCGCAACGGGTTTGCGGTGATTCGCGATCCGATTGCCTGCAAACCGGCCATTCTCGCCGAAACCGACGATTATGTCGCCATGGCCTCGGAGTACCAGGCGCTGTCCAGCCTGCCGGGGATCGAAAACGCCAGGGTCTGGGAACCGGTCCCGGCCACCATGTACATCTGGGAACGCGAGCCAGCCGAGGGAGCACGCTCATGAAAACCGTCGATCTTTCCAGCGCCACCGTGCGTGATCTCAATCAGGCCCTGCACGACCAGGTAAAGGAGCTACAGGACCGCGAATGGCTGGTGACGCATCCCGATGGCGCGCATAACCTGGCGGTCGGCGTCAACGAGGCCATCTCCATCGATATCCAAGGCCATGCTGGCTATTACTGCGCGGGCATGAACCAGAAAGCCTCGATTACCGTGCACGGTAATGTCGGTGTTGGCTGCGCGGAGAACATGATGTCCGGCGCAGTCCGCGTCAAGGGCAGCGCTTCGCAGGCCGCAGGTGCCACAGCGCACGGCGGTTTGTTGGTGATTGAAGGCGATGCCGGGGCACGCTGTGGCATTTCCATGAAAGGCATCGACATTGTGGTCGGCGGCAGCATCGGCCACATGAGCTGCTTCATGGGGCAGGCCGGTCGGCTGGTGGTCTGCGGCGACGCAGGCGATGCGCTGGGCGACTCGTTGTACGAAACGCGGATCTACGTCAAAGGCAAGGTCGAGTCGCTGGGCTCTGACTGCATCGCCAAAGAGATGCGCGAAGAGCATCTGCAGGAGTTGCAGGAGTTGCTCAATCGCGCGGGCTTCAAAGAGAAGGCCGCGGATTTCAAACGCTACGGCTCGGCCCGTCAGCTTTACAACTTCAAAGTCGATAACGCCTCCGCGTACTGATCCAGGAGCACTACCATGAGCGACCCTATCAGCCACAAACCTGCTCCAGTCCTGCGCGAGTCGGCCACCTTCGATCGCCTGACCATTCAGGAAATCCAGCGTGCTGCGGAAACCGGCATCTACGACATTCGCGGCGGCGGCACCAAACGCAAACTGCCGCACTTCGACGACCTGCTGCTGCTTGGCGCCAGCGTCTCGCGCTACCCGCTGGAAGGCTATCGCGAGAAGTGCGGCACCGACGTGGTGCTGGGTAATCGTTTCGCCAAAAAGCCGCTGTACCTGAAAATTCCGGTGACTATTGCAGGCATGAGCTTCGGCGCATTGTCGGCCAACGCCAAGGAAGCGCTGGGCCGCGGTGCGACCATTGCCGGCACCAGCACCACCACCGGCGATGGCGGCATGACCCCGGAAGAGCGCGGTCAGTCGCAGCATCTGGTCTACCAGTACCTGCCATCGCGTTACGGTATGAACCCCGACGATCTGCGCAAGGCCGATGCCATCGAAATCGTCCTGGGGCAGGGCGCCAAACCCGGTGGCGGCGGCATGTTGCTGGGCATGAAAGTCACCGAGCGCGTGGCTGGCATGCGCACCTTGCCAGTCGGCGTCGATCAGCGTTCTGCGTGCCGTCACCCGGACTGGACGGGCCCCGACGATCTGGCGATCAAGATTGCCGAGATCCGCGAGATCACCGACTGGGAAAAGCCGATCTACGTGAAGATAGGTGCCAGCCGCCCATACTACGACGTCAAGCTGGCGGTGAAGGCTGGTGCTGACGTGATTGTGCTCGACGGCATGCAGGGCGGTACTGCGGCCACTCAGGAAGTGTTCATCGAACACGTCGGCATCCCGATTCTGCCCGCCATCCCGCAAGCGGTGCAGGCATTGCAGGAAATGGGCATGCACCGCAAGGTGCAATTGATCGTCTCCGGCGGTATCCGCAACGGCGCCGACGTGGCCAAGGCCATGGCGCTGGGCGCTGATGCAGTGGCGATAGGGACTGCTGCATTGATAGCCCTGGGCGACAACCATCCGCGTCTCGACGAAGAGCTGAAAAAGATCGGCTCGGCAGCGGGCTATTACGATGACTGGCAGAACGGCCGCGACCCTGCGGGCATCACCACGCAGGACCCGGAACTGTCCAAACGTCTCGACCCCGTCGAAGGCGGGCGGCGTCTGGCCAACTACCTGCGCGTACTCGTCCTGGAAGCCCAGACCATGGCCCGCGCCTGCGGCAAGTCGCACTTGCACAACCTCGACCCGGAAGACCTGGTGGCGCTGACCGTCGAGTCTGCGGCGATGGCCCGAGTGCCCTTGGCCGGGACGTCGTGGATTCCTGGTTCGGGTTCTGGATACTGATTCGATAACGTGCTTTTCGACCGCGATGGCGCCGACTGACGCCATAACGTGCTTTTCGATCACGATGGCACAGACGACGCAGAGTGCGACGTTAGTGACGGCTGAGTCCTGGCGCTGATCCGGGGGTAGCCTGGGAGGACGCCAGGCTAGCCGCACCGGGCCATGGGTGGCCCGTTGCGGCGACCCCCGGATCAGTGACAGGGCGAAGGAACCCGACGAAGTCGGGCCGGAAACAGGAGCGAAGGGACTTGCCTACTTTGGCCCCATCAAAGTAGCTCGCCGATGGGCGAAAAGGTAACCTGAGCCGAACCTCAATCCTTCTCAAGTCGCAGAATCGCTGTGTGACGCGGAGCGTCACGAAATGCATTACCACGCGGAGCGTGGGAACGAGAGCTTGCCCCCAAAGAGGCCGAAGAGCCTCGCCTGTCTCAATGACCCTCTTTGCTGCCAGACACTTTCCATTCATTTGCGGGAGCTTTGAACATGGTCAATCGTCTACACGGCAAATCCCTTACAGCTTTACTCGCGCTCGGCGCTCTTGCCCCGTTGGCGCAGGCAGCGGACGCCCCCGTTCTGAACACCGGCAGCACGGCGTGGATGATCACCGCAGCCGTGCTGGTGCTGTTCATGTGCCTTCCGGGGCTGGCACTGTTTTACGGCGGGCTGGTACGGGCCAAGAACATGTTGTCGCTGTTCACCCAATGCTTCGGCATTGCCGGAGTGGTCGGCGTACTGTGGGTCATCTACGGTTACAGCATGGTGGTGGATACCAGCAACATGGTCGAAGGGCAGGTGAGCTTCAACAGCTTTGTCGGCGGACTGAGCCGCGCGTTTCTGGCCGGCATGACCCCCGACAGTGTGGTCGGTGACATTCCGGAGGGCGTGTTTGTGACCTTCCAGATGACCTTCGCCATTATCACGCCTGCGCTGATTGCCGGAGCCTTTGCCGAACGCATGAAATTCTCGGCCGCGCTGCTGTTCATGGCGCTGTGGTTCACCCTCGTGTATGCGCCGGTGGCGCATATGGTCTGGGGCGGGGCAGGTGCGCTGATGCATAACTGGGGCGTGCTGGACTTTGCCGGTGGCACCGCTGTGCACATCAATGCCGGTGTTGCAGCACTGGCGGCTTGTCTGGTGCTGGGCAAACGCAAGGGCTATCAGAATACCCCGATGCCTGCGCACAACCTGAGCCTGACCATGGCCGGCGCGGCGATGCTTTGGGTCGGCTGGTTTGGTTTCAATATCGGCTCCGGTGGCGGCCTGAACGGCACTTCCGGCATCGTCATGCTCAATACGCAAGTGGGTGCCTGTGCCGGAATACTCGGCTGGATGTTCACCGAGTGGTTCAAGGTCGGCAAACCCAGCGCGCTGGGCCTGGCAAGCGGTGCGTTGGCGGGTCTGGTCGGCATCACCCCGGCGTGTGCTTACGTCGGAGTCGGCGGAGCACTGGCCATCGGCGTGCTGTGCGGGGTGTTCTGCTACCTGAGCGTGACCGTCCTGAAGAAACGCCTGGGTTACGACGACAGCCTCGACGTCTTCGGCCTGCACGGCATCGGCGGCATGATCGGTGCAGTACTGACCGGCGTGTTCTGCGTACCCGCACTGGGCGGTCTGGTGCCCGATGTCAGCATGGGCGCCCAAGTGATTGCCCAGATCAAAGGCGTGCTGTTCACCACCGCCTACTGCTTCGCGGTCAGCTGGATCATCCTCAAAGCCGTGCAGGCACTGATCGGCCTGCGCGCTCACGAGTCAGTCGAAGAAATGGGCCTGGACCTGGCCGAGCACAACGAACGGGCCTACAACCATTGAGAGGGCTGTCTTGCCCATAATAAAAGCGCCTTTTAATCGCGATGGTACTGACGACGCAGTGTGCGACGTTAGTGACAGGGCGAAGGAACCCGACGAAGTCGGGCCGGAAACAGGAGCGAGGGGGTTTGCCTACTTTGGCCCCATCAAAGTAGGTCGCCGAGGGGCGAAAAGGTGACCTGAGTCGAACCCAAATCTACCTGACATCACAGAACCGTTGTGTGACGCAGAGCGTCACGAAATGCATTACCACGCGGAGCGTGGGAACGAGAGTCCCAACGTGATTTTTGATTCTGGCAGAAGCCTGGAAGCTTTTTATTTGGAGCCTCCAGGACTTGCGCATAACGATGAGCGCAGAGCATGGGGACGATCAATATTGTGGTCTGAGCAGCATTTTCCTGGGCTTCTCAGGCAATCTCAACACTCAACGAAACACCGGCACCACGTGCTTGATGAACAGCTCAAGCGACTTTTTCTTCTCGGCATGCGGCAGGCTGTTGTCGCACCAGAAGCTGAACTCGTCGACACCCAACTCCTGATAGTGACGAAGGCGCGGAATGATCTCCTCCGGCGTGCCGATCATGGTGTTCTTGCGGATATTCTCCAGCTCGAACTCCGGACGCTCCTTGAATTTCTCTTCCGGGCTGGGTGCCAGAAAACCATTCACCGGCGTCTGCTTGTTGCCGAACCAGGCGTCGAAGGTGCGATAGAACTTCGCGATGGCGGCAGCACCGGTTTTCCAGCCTTCAGGGTTGTCCGCAGCATGCACATGCGTGTGGCGCAACACCATCAGTTGTGGACGAGGTACGTCAGGATTATTGGCCAGGGCTGCTTCGAACTTATTCTTCAGATCGACGACTTCTTCGTCGCCCTTCATCAATGGCGTGACCATCACATTGCAGCCGTTCTGCACGGCGAAGTTATGCGAATCAGGGTCGCGCGCAGCGATCCACATGGGCGGCGTGTTGATCGGCTTGGGCACGGAGGTCGAAGTCGGGAATTTCCAGATATCGCCGTCGTGGGCGTAGTCACCCTGCCACAGCGCACGGACTACCGGCACCATTTCGCGCAGCGCCTTGCCGCCTTCGGAGGCCGGCATGCCGCCCGCCATGCGGTCGAACTCCACTTGATAGGCTCCGCGTGCCAGGCCGACTTCCATACGCCCGTTGCTGATCACATCCAGCAACGCGCATTCTCCCGCCACCCGCAAGGGATGCCAGAACGGCGCGATAATGGTGCCCGCGCCCAGATGAATGCGCGTGGTTCTGGCGGCCAGATAGGCCAGCAGCGGCATAGGGCTTGGCGAGATGGTGTATTCCATCGCGTGGTGTTCGCCGATCCATACGGTGCTGAAACCGCCTTGCTCGGCCATCAGCGTCAGCTCGGTCAGGTCTTCGAAAAGCTGGCGATGACTGACACTTTCATCCCAGCGTTCCATGTGCACGAACAACGAAAACTTCATGACACTTACCTCGCTTAAATCCTGCTGCCTGCACGGGCATGGTGAGTTATTTCTGTCTGATGGTATACCGTAATACTTTACGTGCAAGCGTTTTTTGCGCCCGACGTATTGGCTGAATGGCGAGGCAGCCGAAACGAAAAAAGCGCCTCATGAGAGGCGCTTTCGGGCGTGGTGAATTCAGCCGGGGGAGGTGCTTGATCAGTGGGAGATCAGCTGCAGGCTTCGGACTCGATATAGTCGGCTGTGGAATCACGTATCACCGGTCCCATGCCGCTGATGGCCTGAGCCTGTTCCATGATTTCGAGGGTAGAGCCGGTGCCCACCAGGTTCACCGTGTGATTGGCGCAGTTATAGACGCGCTTGGAGTAGATCACGCCCAGCAGACCTTCACGTCGGGTAACGACAACGCGCGCTTGGGCGCTGCCGCTTTTCTCCACCAGCGCGTGCTGCCCGGTCGGGTCATGGGGGACGGATATGGTCTTGCCTTCGGCATGTGCCGACAGCGCTGGGATCATCAAGGCCAGAAAACAGGCATGCAGTTTCATCGGTGCTCCTGCGGATGAATGCGGTTTCATTGGATCCAAAATTACCCTAGCCATTTGATTCTGGATAGCTGCGCGGTCAGCCATCCGTCGGTTTGTTTCTGCGTAATTAACCGTTGCGCGAGTGAGTAACCCGGCCAGGCACTGTTGCTCTGGCAACAGCGTTTCGACAGCCTGCCGAAGTGCAAACAGTTGACGCTACCCTCCAGGCGCTGCAACCCTTTGATCTATATTCATTTAACTGTCTGGCACGGTTGCTGCTCTGTGGTTATGCAAGCCCGTTCGATTAATGCGCTCGGGAAGCCTGCAGTCAGAGGAGTGCCGATATGAGCCAATCTTCCATAAAATTTGCGTACTGGGTGCCGAACGTCAGCGGTGGGCTGGTCGTCAGCAAGATCGAACAGCGCACCAGCTGGACCATCGACTACAACCGCAAGCTGGCGCAGATCGCCGAGCAATCCGGTTTCGAATACGCGCTGACGCAAATTCGCTTCACCGCCGGTTACGGTGCGGAATTCCAGCATGAGTCCGTAGCGTTCAGCCATGCCCTGTTGGCGGCCACCGAAAAGCTCAAAGTCATTGCAGCAATATTGCCAGGACCGTGGACGCCCTCTGTGGCGGCCAAGCAACTGGCAACCATTGATCAGCTCACCGCCGGGCGCGTGGCGGTCAATATCGTCAGCGGCTGGTTCAAGGGCGAGTTTCAGGCCATCGGTGAACCCTGGCTGGAGCACGACGAGCGCTATCGCCGTTCCGAAGAGTTTATTCGGGCTCTCAAGGGTATCTGGACCACCGATAATTTCACCTTCAAGGGCGACTTCTATCGCTTCCACGATTACACCCTCAAACCCAAGCCGATTCAGCGTCCTCATCCCGAGATCTTTCAGGGTGGCAGTTCACGTGCTGCGCGGGATATGGCGGCCCGGGTGTCGGACTGGTATTTCACCAATGGCAATACCGTCGAAGGCATCAAGGCCCAGGTCGATGACATTCGAGCCAAGGCTGCCGCGAACGGCCATTCGGTGAAGATCGGCGTCAATGCTTTCATCATTGCCCGGGACACTGAAGAAGAAGCGCGAGCGGTGCTGGCCGAAATTGTCGACAAGGCAGACCCGGAAGCCGTCAATGCGTTTGGTGATGCCGCGAAACAGGCCGGCAAGGCCAGCCCGGAAGGCGAAGGTAACTGGGCCAAATCCACCTTTCAGGATCTGGTGCAGTACAACGATGGCTTCAAGACCAATTTGATCGGCACGCCGCGCCAGATTGCCGAGCGCATCGTCGAGCTCAAGTCCGTTGGCGTCGACCTGGTACTTTCCGCATTTCTGCATTTCCAGGAAGAAGTCGCCTATTTCGGCGAACATGTATTGCCTTTAGTGCGCGAACTGGAAGCCGCAGCACTGCGCAAACCTGTCGCCGAAACGGCCTGAAGCCTCGCGAATACCAGCGTCCTGCCTTGCCCCTGTAAGCTAGCTTCGCTTCCAGCCCCTTCAGTAAACAGCCCTCCAGAAAATCAGGCACCACTGTGATCCAGTGCGTGCCTGCCTGCGTATGTTGAACCCCGATCAACCAATAGACCGCTGTACGTGGCATTATGATGCCACTCTCTGGCATGCTTCATTGATGCCAGGCCTTCAGGTACGGCCGAGCGCTTGCCGACAATGGCAGTTGATAGCGAAAGGATTGTCGATGGCCCCTGAGCAATCAGGTCCGGTTTTCAGAAAAACCAGATGCACTGGTTCTCACCTGTTGTGGAGGCAAGTTTTGAAACGCGACCTTCGGCTTGCGTCATGGCTGATCTTCGTAGTGTGCGCCTGCGTGGTGATGTTGATGGCCTGGCAAGCATGGACCGCGCGCCGTAACACGCTGGAGAACATCCAGACCAGCACGATTAATCTGGCTGGGGCGCTGAGCACTTACACGGACGGCATTTTCAAACAAAGCGAGCTGATGCTGATCGGCCTGACGGAGCGTGTCGAAAGAGACGGTGCCGGACCCGAGCAGATCGAGCGTCTCAGATGGGTCATTGCCCGTGAAATGGGCGCGTTGCCGCAAATCGGTACGGTTTCGCTGTACAACGCTGACGGTATTTGCACCTTTTCAACCAATCCCAAGGCGATTGGCGTCAACAGTACCCAGCGCGAGTTCTTTCAGCACCACCTGCAGACGCCTGACAAAGCACCTTACATCGGCCCGACGATTCGCAGTCGCGCCTCCGGCGAATGGGTCATATCGGTCAGCAGGCGCATCAACCACCCTGATTCGAGTTTTGCCGGGCTGATGGTCGTGACCATTGGTGTCGATCATCTGTTGAAGTTCTATTCGGATATTCAGGTCGGGAAAACCGGCATAATCAGCCTGACGTCGACGGCCGGGCAGTTGCGTGTGCGCTATCCGCACCTGGAAGCGGAAATAGGCCGTGACCTCTCGTCGACGCCGATCTTTACTTCTGAGCGTAATCGACCGTCTGGCACCACTCAGTTTGTCTCCAGAATCGACGGCGTTGCGCGCTTTTATGCCTTCAAGCGCAGCGCCGTGTACCCGATTGTCACTGTCGTCGCGCTGGGCCAGAAAGAGGCCATGCTCGACTGGCTGGGCCAGACCAAGCAGTCGATTCTGGTCATGCTGGTGCTGCTCGGGCTGGTGGTCGGCCTCGGCATCCGCCTCATCGGGCACATTCACAGCCGTATACGCGCGGAAGATCAGTTACTCGATTCTCAGGCAGCCCTCATCCAGTTGAATCAGCATCTGGAGTTCATAGCCTCGGAAGACAAGCTCACCGGGCTGGCCAATCGCAGAAGGTTCGATCAGTTTCTGGAGGTTGAATTCAAGCGCGCCAGACGCGAGCGCAGCCTGCTGTCACTGATTCTGATCGATGCCGATCATTTCAAGCGCTACAACGATCATTACGGCCATCTGGCTGGTGACGAGTGCCTGGTGGCAATGGCCCGTGTGGTCGAACAATGCATTCGCCGCCCCGGTGATGTCGCTGCTCGTTATGGCGGTGAAGAGATCGCGGTGGTGCTGCCCGGTACTGACGAGTCGAGCGCTCGTCAGGTGGCCGAGAACATCCTGCAGGCTATCCGCGACGAGCAGATCAAGCATCCCGCCAGCCCGTTTGGCATCGTGACGGTCAGCCTCGGTGTTGCCACATTCGTCGGCACGGATCGACAACTTGACCAGCGCAGCCTGATCGAACTTGCCGACCGTGCGCTGTATGCCGCCAAGTCGCAAGGCCGCAACCGGGTGAATGTGGCGTCGGAAATCGCTACCAGCACACTGCCGGCCTGGACCCGCGTCAAGGCATCGGCGGACCCGCAAACCGGCAGCGGGCCAACGGCGGAGTGACGGGTTTGAAGCCCGACAGCCCGCTGGCCGCCGGTCGTTTATGGCTTCTCAGGCAGCAGTGCATCGTCACCAACCTGCTGTACGTGCGGCTTGCGGCGCAACACTGACAGGACCCAGACAAAAAATATCGGCACCAGAATCACGCCCAGTAGCGTAGCGCTGAGCATGCCGCCGATAACGCCGGTGCCGATCGCGCGCTGGCTCGCAGCGCCTGCGCCGGTCGCCAGCGTGAGGGGCACGACGCCAAGGATGAAGGCCAGCGATGTCATGACAATCGGCCGAAAGCGCAGTTGCGCAGCCTGAAGCGCCGCGTCACGTAGCGAATGGCCTTGATCCCACAGCTCCTTGGCGAATTCGACGATGAGAATCGCGTTTTTTGCTGCCAACCCGATGATGGTGATCAACCCTACCTTGAAATACACATCGTTGGGCATGCCGACCGCAGTCACTGCCAGCACGGAGCCCAGCGCACCGACGGGTACGATCAGCATCACCACCAGCGGAATCGCCCAGCTTTCATACAGCGCAACCAGCAGCAGGAACACCACCAGCAGCGCCAGGCCGAACAGTCCGGCTGCCTGGCCGCTGGCGACTCGTTCTTGATAGGAGAGGCCGGTCCATTCATAGCCGATGCCTTGCGGCAGTTCGGAAACGATCCGCTCGATTTCCGCCATCGCCTCACCGGTACTGACCCCCGGTGCTGCATCGCCGGAAATCCTGAACGCGGGGTAGCCGTTGTAGCGGGCGATCTGCACCGGGCCTTGTTCCCAGTGCGTCGAAACGAACGCGCCCAGCGGCACCAGCGTGCCGCTGCTATTGGGCACGTAGAGCTTGAGCACGCTTTCCGGGGTCATTCGCGAACTCTGTTCTGCCTGCACGACCACACGTTGCTGACGTCCGGCATTGGCGAAATCGCTGATCACCGACGAGCCGAATGCAGTGGACAGCGCGTTGCTGGTCGACTCGAAACTGACGCCAAGCGCACGGGCTTTTTCGCGGTCGATATTCAGGCGCAATTGTGGCGCTTCGGCCAGACCCTCCATCATCGCGTAGAGAATTTTCGGGTTGCCGTTGGCTTTGCCCAATAGCTCGTTGCGCGCCGCCAGCAACGCTTCACGGCCCAGGCCTGCGCGATCTTGCAGGCGCAGCGAGAAGCCGCCCGAGGTGCCCAGGCCGTCAATGGGCGGTGGCGTCACCGCCATCACCGTACCGTCGCCTAGCCCGGCAAAATGCTGGTTGAACGCTGCCGCTTCTTCAGCCGCCGACTGGCCCTTGCCGCGCTCCGACCAGTCCTTGAGGGTCGGGAACGCCAGACCAGCGTTTTCACCCATACCGGAGAAGCTGAAGCCCAGCAGCATGGTCACCGCGCCGGTTGCCTCGCGCGACAGCATGTAGTTTTCCAGCAGTTGCGCGGTGGCGTCGGTACGCGCCCGGGTCGCGCCGGGCGGCAATTGCACGTCGATGATCAGGTAGCCCTGATCTTCCACGGGCACAAAGGACTCCGGCAGACGCAGGTAGAAAAAGCCCAGCAGACCGACGATACCGACGTACAAGAGCATATAGCGGCCAGCGCGTTTGATCATGCTGGAACTGACCCGCTCGTAACGGTCGGTGAATTTACCGAACAGCCGATTGAAGCCGCCGAAGAACCCGCGTTTCTCACTGTGCCCGGCCGGGATCGGCTTGAGCAACGTGGCACACAGTGCCGGGGTAAAGGTCAGGGCCAGGAAACCCGAGAACAGAATCGACACGGCCAGCGACAGCGAGAACTGCTGGTAGATGACCCCGACCGACCCACCCATGAACGCCAATGGCAGAAACACGGCGGCCAGTACCAGCGTGATACCGAAAATCGCGCCGGAGACCTGCTGCATTGCCTTGACCGTTGCGGCTGCTGGAGAAAGGCCTTCTTCGGCCATGATCCGCTCGACGTTTTCCACCACCACAATGGCGTCGTCGACCAGAATACCGATGGCCAGCACCATGCCGAACATGGTCATCATGTTCACCGAGAAGCCCATCAGGTACATGATCGCCAGGGTCCCGGCCAGACACACCGGCACCACAATGGTCGGGATCAGCGTGTAGCGAATGTTCTGCAGAAACAGGAACATCACCAGGAACACCAGCACCATTGCCTCGATCAGGGTATAGATCACCTTATCGATGGCCACGTCGACGAAACGCGAAGTGTCGTACGGTATCGAAAACTCGACGCCTTCCGGGAAATTGACTGACAGCTCGGTGAGGCGCTGCTTGACTGCCCGGGCGGTCTGGATCGCATTGGCACCTGGTGAAAGTTGCACGGCACCGGCCACTGCACGCTGCCCGTTCAGGCGTGATTCAAAACTGTAATCCTGACTGCCGATGGCCACACGTGCCACATCGGACAAATGCACAGCCGAGCCGTCTTCGTTGGCGCGCAGAACGATGCGGCCGAACTCCTCCGGGTTGTCCAGTGTGCCCTTGACCGCCAGGGTCGCAGTCAACTCCTGCAGTGACGAGCCGGGGCTGCTGCCGAAGCTGCCTGCCGGAACCTGTACGTTCTGCGCCCGAATGGCCGCGTTCACGTCATCGATGGACAGCCCGAAACCAACCAGTTTCTGCGGATCGATCCAGACCCGCATCGCGGCTTCGGCGGCGAAAAACTGCAACCGGCCGACGCCGTTCACCCGGCTGATTTCGTTATTGACGTTGCGGGCCGCGTAGTCGGCCAGCGCGACCGTATCCTTGGTGGCCGAGCCGTCCTTGTAGTTCAGGGTAAAGATCAACAGGAACCCGGAGCTGGCCTGTTCGACTTGCAGGCCCTGACTGAGTACCGTCTGCGGCAGGCGCGCTTCGGCTTTCTTGATGCGGTTCTGAACTTCAACCTGTGCCATGTCCGGGTTGGTGCCCGGTACGAATGTCACGTTGATTTCAGCGCTGCCGGTCGAGTTGCTGGTCGACTCGTAATACAGCATGCCCTTGGCACCGTTCAGCTCTTCCTCGATGACGCTGGTCACCGAATCGACCAGCACTTTCGCGGATGCGCCGGGATAGGTAGCGGTAATGGTGATCTGCGGCGGTGCCACATCAGGGTACTGCGCCACTGGCAAGGCGGGCAGGGCCATCAGGCCTGCCAGCAGAATGAACAGGGCCAGCACCCAGGCAAAGTTGGGTCGCTTGATAAAGAACAGAGACATGAACGGTGATCCTCGATCGCGCTGAAGGCGGCTTTATTGCGACTTGGATTGCGGCTGGGCGGAGGGCGATTTGGCGACGACCTTGTCACCGGAATTGAGCCCGGTCATGTTGCCGACGACAATCTGTTCACCTGCCTTCAGCCCCTCGGTGATCTGCCAGCGCGAATCCTGCATTGCGCCGGTTTTGACCGGGCGGGCTTCGACCGTACCGTCCTGGGCAATCACCAGTACGCGGGCTGCTCCATCACTGGAGCGCTGAACGGCACGTTGTGGGACGAGGATGGCATTGGCATCGACCCGCTGCGGTGTGCGCACCCGCACATACATGCCCGGCAGCAACACGCCTTTGGGGTTGGCGAAGCGTGCGCGTAACGAAACCTGGCCGGTGGTCCGGTCTACTGCAACGTCGGTAAACAACAGGGTGCCGGTGCTTTTATAATCAGTGCCGTCGACGCTCAGCGACAGCGCGTCTTCGCCACCCTTGGGCAGGCGACCTTCCTGAATGGCCGCGCGCATTTGCAAGGCGTCGGCGACCGGCTGGGTGAAGTCGGCGTAGACCGGGTCGAGTTGCTGAATGGTTGCCAGCAGCGTGGTTTCGCCCTGACCGACCAGCGCGCCTTCAGTGACCATCGCGCGGCCGATGCGCCCTGAAATAGGCGCCTTGACCGTGGCATAGCCCAGGTTCAGTCGGGCCGTTTCGACATCTGCCTGAGCCGACTTTTTAGCGGCGATGGCGTTTTGCAACGCAGAGCGGGCGGTGTCGAAGGTCTGCCGGCTGACCGCTTCGATTTCGACCAGCGATTCGTAACGTTTGACTGTAGCCTGAGTCTCGAACAGCGTGGCTTCTGTACGGGCCAGGTCGCCCTGAGCCTTGGACAGCGCGGCCTTGAACGGTGCCGGGTCGATCTGGAACAGCACCGCGCCCGCTTTCACATCGGCGCCTTCCTCGAAATTGCGCGTGAGCACGATACCGGCCACCCGGGCGCGTACCTGTGCCACACGAACCGGTTCTATACGGCCCGGCAGTTCGTCGACGACAGTGAATGATTCGGCTTTGACCTCGATGGCTTCCACCTCTTTGGGCGCTGTCGATGCAGCGTGATCCTGCTGCTGTTTCTGCTCGCACCCGGCCAGACCCAACACTGCCAGCAGGGCTACTGCAGGCATGACACGCCAATCGCTCAAACTACTCATCGCTCACCCGGGCGCAGCCCATCAGACACTAAAGCCGCGAATGATCTACTGTGTACGAGAGTGAGTCAATATTGACTCATGTGAGACTTTAGTGACTAATTGTGTATAGGCTTTGAGAACGCGGTAAGGTTTCTGCACAATGCGCCGCCTGCCACTTATACGAGTTGAAGACGTACCCAATGGAATTACCTGCTGCTGACGACAAATTTCTGAAAGCCCTGGCCGTTGCGCTGGTTGACCATTCCAACGGTACGCTCAAGGACATTGCTCAAGCGGCTGGCGTCAGCAAGGCGACGCTCAACCGCTTCTGCGGCACTCGCGCCAACCTCGTGGAACTGTTGCTCAATCACGCCTCGGACCTGATGAACCAGATGGTCGCCGACGCGGATCTGCAGCATGCTCCGCCGCTGGAAGCGCTTCAGCGACTGGTCGACAACCACCTCATGCACCGCGAAATGCTGGTCTTTCTGGTGTTTCAGTGGCGTCCTGACTCGCTTGACGAAAGCTCCGGCGGTGGCCGCTGGTTGCCTTACTCCGACGCCCTCGACACATTTTTTCTACGTGGCCAGCGCGAAGGGCTGTTCAGAATCGACATCAGTGCCACCGTCCTTACCGAGATGTTCGCGTCGCTGCTGTCCGGCCTGGTCGACGCCGAACGCCGTGGCCGAGTGGCGCGCGCGGGGATGAGCGCGCTGTTGATCCAGTTTTTTCTGCAGGGCGCGGCGTCGGTCAGGTAGGCAGTCTGCGTTCGGTTACATCCATAACGCTTCGTTGGACGTCTCCCCCAATGCCTCCCTCATGGTTTGCATTTTCAGATCGCTTTCCCGGTACTCGCTTTCCGGCTCGGAACCGCTGACCAGCCCGCAGCCTGCAAACAGGGTAGCTCTGTGTCCTTTCAGCAATGCCGAGCGCAGGGCGACCGCGAGCTCGCCGTTGCCCTGGTCGTCCAGCCAGCCGATCGGCGCTGCGTACCAGCCTCTGTCGAGTTGTTCATGGCTGCGGATATAGTCCAGCGCCTCACTGCGCGGCAGGCCGCCGACTGCCGGGGTCGGGTGCAGGCTTTGGGCGATCTGCAAAAGGCTGGCATTCGAGGCGAGGGTCGCTTTGACGGGGGTCAGCAGATGCTGGATATGCGGCAATTTGTGCAGTCGAGGCCGGCAAGCAATGTCCAGTTCCAGGCAATGTTCAGCCAGACCCTGTCTGATGCAGTCGATCACCATGGCGTGTTCGCTGTTGTCTTTATCGCTGGCCAGCAGTTGTTCACCCAGGCGCACGTCGTCGGCGCTGGTCGTTCCGCGTGGCGCGGTGCCTGCCAGGGCCATGGTCTGCAGTTGGTCGCCTTGCACGGTCAACAGGCATTCAGGCGATGCACCCAGAAAACAACTGCTGCCGCGAGCGAACGCGAACAGGTAGGCGTTGGGCTGCCTGAGCGTCAGGTATTGCATGACCTGCTCCAGCGGATTGGCCACGGGAACATTCTGTGAGCGGGCCAGGACGACTTTTTTCAGTCCGCCACGCTCGATCCGGCCGACCGCGTGAAGCACATCCTGTTTCCATAGATGGGCCATGGACAAACGCACGAATCGATCCATTGCCCTGGGTCCACCGGGCAAGGGCCGTTGAAGAATGCCAGTCCATTCGTCTGCCAACATTCTGGCCAGTTGCCCGCAATCACTGTGTTCATCAATCAGCACATTGACGATCAATTGCGTCCGGCCATCGGATTCATGAAGTTCGAAGCGCGGCAGTGTCAATGCCGCCTCGGGAAAGTCGCGCCATAGCCGTGTTGCAGGCTGCCGTCGGTCGAAGGCAAACCCACCAAACAGGGTAGGGCGATGTTCGCCGTGCACCACCGCAGTCGCTGCCATGTCCCGCCAGCGTTTTTCCAGCGTCTGCCAACTGTCCGCAGGCCCGGCATTGAACTCATGTGCCAGGCCAAGGCCGATACGATAGCGATACTGTGCCTGTACACGCCACAGGCAAGCCGGTTGAACCTGCTCGCGATTGGCGGCGAATAATCCGAGCGGTTCGACGTAAGGCGAGGGCGTGGAGAACGACGCCAGGATTCGAAGCTGACGGGAGCTGGCTTGCGCCCGGGCTTTCTGCAGGCACCCCTGCAGACCGATGAACGACGGCAGTCGATTCATGACTCATCCTCCGGGTTCAGCAGTTGCCAATGGGTGATCTGCTGGTTGATGAACCAGTGGATCAGATCCTTGAAGAAGTCCTCAGTCTCATCGACGGGCAAGCCGGCATCGCTGGCCCACTGGCGTCGCTCTTCAAGCATTGCGCGCACCCGCTCGGGTGCCGGAATAGCCCGTCGATTGGCCTTGAAGCGGGTAGCGGCCTGCACATAGGTCAGGCGCCGGGCAAGGATTTGCACAATCTGCCGGTCTAGCTCATCAATGCCCTGACGTATATCGCCGAGGTTTTCGCATTCGGGTGCAGACTTCACAACACTCATGGGTTACTCCCGGATTAATTGGGCCAGAACGGCGAGTTGGCGTTTGTCGATCTTGCCCACGGCCGTCAGTGGCCACGCAGCAACCCACTCGAACTGATCAGGCAGGTTGTTTTCGCCCAGCCCGTGCAGATGCAACTGGTCGCGAATGTGCTGCGCTGCACCCGTTGGCTTGTCGCCCAGAATGAACGCGCAGATACGCTCGCCCAACAGCGAATCCGGCACGGCGACCACCACCGCCGATTCAATGTCAGGCAGGGCTGTAAGGTGATTTTCGATATGTGCCGCCGAGATCTTTTCACCGCTGCGCTGGATTTGCTCCTTGATACGTCCTTCGACGATCAGGTTGCCGTCCGGCGTCCAGCGCGCAAGGTCTCCGCTGCGGTAGTAGCCCTCGCGGGTGAAACTGCGCGCGTTGTGTTCTGCCGCCTGGTAATACCCGGTAATGGTGTAGGGGCCGCGGGTCAGCAGTTCGCCGGTCTGGCCGGGAGCAACGTCGTGCAGGTCGGCATCGACCAGACGAACCTCGTCGAACGGCGACAGCGGCCGTCCCTGAGTGTTGAGCACGACCTCCAGCGAATCGTCCGGCCGGGTGTAGCACAGCAGGCCCTCAGCCATGCCGAACACTTGCTGCACTCGGCAGTCCAGTGCCTCGAGTACCTGTGTCGCGAGTGCCGGGTCGAGTCGCGAGCCTCCGACCTGTAGCAGCGTCAGGCTGGACAGGTCGCTGTCTTGCCAGTCGCGTCCCTGTGCCCAGAGCTGCGCCAGCGGCGGAACCAGCGCCACATGGGTGACACCTTCACGCTGTATCAACGGCATGGCCACGTCGCAACTGGCGCTGTCACTCAGCACCACGGTTGCACCTGCGGCCAGGCTGCCAAGCACGCCGGGGCAGGCGAGGGTGAAATTGTGTGCGGTCGGTAGCACCGCCAGATATACGCTGTCGTTGTCCAGCTCGCAAAGTCTGGCCGAGAGGGAAAAATTGTAGGCGTAGTCGGCATGGCTGCGCGGGATCAGTTTCGGGGTGCCCGTGGTGCCGCCCGAAAGCAGCAGCAGAGCCATGTCGCGCGGGTCTGTCATGGGATCGGCCGGGCAGGGCGCATCCAGCGCCGACATCGCGTTGAACGGTCCTGGTTCGCCGTCGACGATGACATGCATCAGTGAGGGCTGATGTTCGATAATTCCGGCGGCCATGTCTCGAAAATCGAAGTCCCGAAGGCGATCGGGAATCAGGTAGGCCACCGGCTCGGCCAATCGGCAAAGGGCCGCGATGTCCTCTGCACGCTGGGTGGGCATGGCCAATACGGGCACCGCGCCAATCCTCATCGTGGCAAAGAATGCACAGACAAAGCCGACGCCGTTGGGCAGTTGCAGCATGACCCGGTCACCGGCCTTGATACCCAGCGTGGAAAGGCCTCCGGCCAGACGGTCGACTTGCAGGTCCAGTTGCGCATAGCTCAGGCGCACAGCACCTGCGACCAGCGCGGTACGTGCGCCGTGCTGGCTCGCCCATCGACGCAGGCGTTGCGGGAGAGTCTGGTCGGCGAAGGCGTGTAGCGGGTCTGCAAAGAGATGTTCGGTGTGCATGGTCGTTTCCCGTTACGGATGGAAAGGGCTGATGCTCTGCTCGATGAACGTCAGCACGCGCGTGGCGAAAGCTCTGGGGCGTTGCGTGAGGTAGAAATGATCGCCGGCCATGACGTGTTGCTGAGATTCGCCGCACAGCCAGTGTTGCCAGGCACTGACTTCGTCCTGATCGGCTTCGGGGTCGTGACTGCCATGCAGCAACAGGGTCGGCGTCTGCAGGCGCTGACGACTCGGATGCAACGGACGGTGATAGCTTTCAGTGGCTTGAAAATCGGCACGCAGCAAGGGCATGAACAGTGCCAGCAGGTCCGGGTTTGCCAGCAGCGCCTGGCTGACACCACCGATGGCCACCAATTGTTCGATAAAATGCTGGTCGTCCAGGTGACTGAGCAGGCGCCTGCCGCTCAGGTGGGGGGCATGACAGGCCGACAACACCAGTCCTGCGGGCGGCGTGCCTGCCTGTTCCAGCAACAGGCAGGTTTCGAAGGCAACCTGCGCGCCCATACTGTGCCCGGCCAGTATCAGGGGCTGGCGTTGTGTGGCTGATATCGCCTGAATTTCGGTAGCAAGGCTTTCGGCGAGAGGCTGTACATGACGCAGACAAGGCTCGTGCATACGTTGATCGCGGCCCGGGTAGATCGCCAGCGTCAGGTCCAGGCCCGGTTCGTCGAGCCCGCGCCAGTTGTGAAATGCTCCGCCGCTGGCACCGGCAAACGGGCACAGCAGTATGTGGTTCTGGCACTGATCTGTTTGCAGAAAGGGTCGCAACATCCCCATGCGATCAACCCTCCGCCCGCAGTTGCACGGCGTCGATGGTCGGCGGCTTACTGACCGTGCGCTGTTCGGCAGGTCCGGCACAGCGCAGGATGTCTTGCCAGAGTCTGGCCACCGCTAACTGATAATCAGCCTGCAGCCCTTCGATACGGGGCTGGCCCTGCAGGATTGCCAACAGTTGTTGCAGCAGCCAGCCTACGCCGGCGGGGCCTTCGATTTCATGAGCGCTTCGCCAGTGGCTCGCTGCCGGGTGCAACGGCATCGCGGTGGCTTGCTGCAGATAGTCGGCCTTGCTGGTGTACAGGGTCTGCCGATCATCGTCATGTGCTTCGGCATGCAGCACAGGTGTCCAGTTTACCGGCCCATAGCTGGCATCCAGCGACAGGTAGCCGCTGGGCCATGCCAGGTTCAACTGATGCATGACCAGGCTGTGCAGGTCGGGATCATCGGCCGCCATCCAGCTTTGCAGGCGCAGCAGCACGCGGCTGTCCGGCAGGTTAAGCGACAGGGTATGAAAGTCATCGTCGCAATCGAGCCGGCTGACACTGACGTGTCCTGCCAGATCACAGCCGAGTGCCTGAAACAGCAGGTCCAGGCCCGAGTAGAGCAGCTGTCGACTGGTGGTCAGTTGTGCCAGATTGGGCCTGCGGCCGTCGAGCAGCCGCGAGATGCGCTGCGCTGTCCCTGTCCAGCAGCGGCCTGCATCGGTGTGCGGGTAAAAACTGTTGACGATGTACTGACAGCCCATTCGGGCGGCCAGTTGTTGATGCCGGACGATTTCATCCGGGTGTACCGGGTGCTCTTGAATGACATGCAGCCCACGCCGCAGCAGGCTGTCGGTCAATTGCCCGCCAGCCCCGCCGACCACGGCCGAGCGCACCACCACGCAGGCAATATCCAGATCGTCCGGCAGTTGCTCGACATCGGTATACAGCGCAATGCCAAACGCATTGGCCAGCGCTCTGGCACGTGGGCTGCCGTTGGCCAGCAGCCCGGCCAGTTGCAAGCCGGGCTGTTCGACGAGAAAACTGTTGAGGTACAGCTCTCCGAACTTGGCGCCGACAATAAGCACCTTCAATGGTGTATTCATGGGTGACTCTCCTTATTGAGTGGCGGCCAGCCAGGCGCTGATCGACGCCGCAGTACGCTGGACCTGATCCCTGTCGAGCAGCAGTTGCCAGTGATCGCACGGCATCGATTCGCGGTGCGCCGTCGCAGCCCGGTCCTGCCAGTCCTGCTCTGCAGGTCGCCAGTGCCGCGGACGGCTTTCGGCGCTCAGCCACAGACAGGGAAGGTCCAGCCGTGGTGGCTGCGGGTGTTGCGCCAGCAGCTTCATCAGGTGCTCGATGCGTTGCAGCCACTGTTCGGCCTGCTGCGGTTGCGGTGGGTTTTTCAGCACGCCGGCCTGCGTGGCGCTGTTCATGAAGACGTTCAATTGTTCAGCGGGCGGCAACCGTTCCAGATCGTCAGGCAGTGCAATGCTTTTCGATCCCTCGGCCATAAGGCGCAACAGGCCCGGGCGATCCTCGAAACTGAAGTCCTGACGGCAGACCGGGTCGAGGAGAATCAGGCGGACCTGCTCGCCCTGGTGCCGCAGCAGGCGCGCGGTTTCTTCGGCCACGAAGGTGCCGTAAGACCAGCCCAGCAGCACATAGGGCCCGCTGGCCTGTTGACGACGAATCGCCTGCAGATACCGAGCGGCCAGCGCCTTCAGCGAGTCGCTGCCCAGAGCATCCGTCGCGTGCAGGCCGAATACCTGCATGTCCAGCGCCTTTGCCAGCGGCAGATAGGCACTGACTTCGCCATCCGAAGCATGGAACACGAACAGCGTACGTTCGTTGCGACCTCTGACCAGTGCCAGAGGGTTGTCATCGGTCAGGGCGCTGGGGTTGACCAGCGTGGAGCAGAAATCACTCAGCCGAGGGTTATCGAACAGGTTGCGCAGGCTGCTTGCGGAATGCCCCATGCGGTTCAGGCGAGCGATCATGCGCGTGGCAATCAGGCTGTCGCCGCCGCTGAGGAAAAAGTTGCTGTCAGCGTCAATGTCTTGCCCGAGCAGTTCCCGCCAGAGTTGCAAGACGGCATCCTGCAGTACCGGATCAACGTCCTGACGCGGCGTGGATTCGCCGGTCTGTTGCGGGGTTTGTCTGGTTGCAGGCGCAGTAAACACATGCTCAACCTGACGCAAGGTCAGGGGCCATTGTGCTGGATGTGGCTCCAGCTGTTCAGCCACGGCAGCCAGGTCCAGATGGCTGACGCCTTCGGCACGGGCGAGCATGAAGTGCTGACGCATGCTGTCGTCAGCCCGTTGCGGCCAGTTCATGACCCAGCTGAATCCCGACGCCTGCACGGCGCTGCGCCAGCGCGGCAGATCGAGCATGGCCTTGTCGTCCTCGCTGCGTTCGTCTGCAAAGTTGCTCAGTCCTTCGATAAAACCGATGCTCGCCAGTTGCAGCGCGCTGTCACGTTCGGTGGCCTCCAGCAACAGTAGATGTCCGCCGCTGCGCAACAGACGGTGCAGACGCTTCAGCGAGCGTGTGACATGCGCGGCGTCGTGCATCACATTGACCGCTATCACCAGGTCGTAGCCTTGCGCCGGATGCTGGCTGAAATCCATCGGTTGGTTGACATCGAGAATCGAGCAGGTCAGCTGCGGCCAGGCCGCGAAATCTTCCCGCGCCTGGGTGAGGAACAGGCTGGAAACATCGGTAAAGCGGTATTCACTCAGATGGCTTTCAAGCATCGGCAACACATGACGGGTTGTCGCGCCGGTGCCGGCACCGACCTCCAGCACTCGCAAGTCGCGTCGCGTTCCTGCCAGGGCTTTGGCGGTCTGCGCCAGTGCGCTGTTCAGGCAGTGCAGCACCGGGTTGTTGCTGTAGAGGGCCTTCACAACGGCATCGCTGTTACCGAACAACAGGCTTAACGGCGAACGATCACCACGCAACAGTTCTGTGTGCTGCTCGATACAGGCGTCAAGATACGTGCCGAGTGTCTGGCTCCACTCGGCGTCGGGAAGTGTTTCGCCGTAGCCATCAGCAGCCAGCTGTGGCAGGGCCAGATAATACTGTCCTTCCTTTTGCAAGCGACCTTGCTGGCAAAGCATCGCCAGCCACTGGCGCAACAGTCCCGCAAATTGCGGCATCGCTCCCAGTCGCGTCATCACCTGCGCCAGGTCATGGCGCTGACCGGCTTCGCTGAACAGTCCGTGTTTTTGCAGGGTGCTCAGAATGCCCTTGCGAGCACGGCTTTCCAGGGCCTGCCAGGTCAGATCAACCTCTTGGCGTTGCCCTTCACTCAGCCGCGGCAATTCGCTCAGAGGCAGTGGCAGCGGTGCATGAATGCCATCATCGAACGTACTCGGCTGCTGGCTGAGCAACTCCCCAAGCAGGGTGCGTTTTTCTCTGTCGACACTGACGCGCGCGGTCTGCACACCCGGCGCACGGCGCAATTGCGCTTCAAGCCGTTGCGGGTCAAAACGCTCGCCGTCCAGGTTTACCGACCAGTCGTGGCGCGGCAGCTCGGGCGGGCGGTCGAAGCCTTGCGGTTGGTCGGCCAGCGTTTTCAACAGGTCGCAATAGGTCTGGAACAGGCTGTCAATCAAGCCGTCGGCAAGCACGTCTTCCATGCAATACCAACTGAACACCAGCTCACCGTCGATTTCCATCACCTGATGGTCAAGCCAGACTTGCGGCGTTTGAGTAAAGACGTACACCGGGTCGCCGAGGGTCGAGGTCATGGCCTGATCGATGGCTTTGCCGTCCAGCGACATGCCGAGCATGCTGGTGAACACTACAGGCATCGCTGGTTGACGGGTCTGGCCCTGGCGGCGTCCGAGCTCGCGCATGAGCTCTACGCCGTTTACTGCGGTGTGTGCCAGGCGCTGCCAGAGTCGTGCCTGTGTGTCGATCATGACCTGGCTCGGGCTCTCACCGTGTCCCAACTGGAAATCGATCAACAGCACTGACGTGAAGTCGCCAATCAGTTGCTGAACCTGCGGATGCAAGGCTCTACGGTTGAAGTAGGTCAGGTTGAGGGTGAATTCCGGAGTGCGGCTGACGCTTTCCAGGGTCTGCGCGAATAACGCCAGCAGCGCGGCAGACGGCGTCACGCCCAGGTGCTGGCAGTGCGCCTTGAAGCGGTTCCATCGCAATGCGTCGAGGCGGGCCTGAACGGTCCGGAAACGTGGCTGGCCCTTGGGCAGTTCGTCTACCAGCGGCAGCTGCGGCGCGCCAGGCAGTTGCTCGAGGGTGTCCTGCCAGTAGCGCCAGGACTGTCGCCATTGCAGGCTGTTGCGCTGCGCCAGGTCAGCCATTACGTAGTCGCGGAAGGTCAGTTCGAGAGGCTCGAGTGCCTGACCGGCGTAGGCGGTGGCCAGATCGTCCATCATCACCTTGAAGCTCTGCACATCGAACAGCAACAGATCAAGGTTCATGTGCAGGCGGCAACGCCCGGCGTCCAGTTCGCTTACCGTGACTTCGAACAACGGCCAGCAGTCGCTGGGCAGCACACGATAAGACATGTCTTCACGGATGCCGAGCAGGCGTTGTTGCTGTTGTTCTGCGGGCAGTTCGCGCAGGTCGTTGCGTGGCAGGTGATACCAGGGTGTGTGTTGCAGGATGCGCTGACGGCCGTCACTGTCGATCACCATGCGCAGCATGTCATGGCGGGCGATCAGAGCGTTCCAGGCGTGCTCGAAGCGGCTCAGGTCAAAATCGGCGTATGCCTTGTCCCATTCGAACAGCACATGGCAGGCTACACCGCCGTAATCAATCAGGTCGGTACGACCCAGCCAGTAAGCGTGCTGGATCGGCGTCAGCGGGAAGGGCTCGAAACGGCTGTCAGGCTGCGGCACGATTGAAGGGGCACTGTCGGCAGCTGCCGTTTTCGCTGTACTCGACGATAACAGTGCGCTCAGGCCGCGAATGCTCAGGTCTCTATAGGCTTCTCCGGCGTCCAGACGAATGCCCAGTTGGCGCTGGATGTCGCTGCTCAGCTCAAGGAACAGCAACGAATCGAGACCCAGCTGCATCAGATCCTGATGCTGCGCGGGTGCAGCGTCAGGGCTCAGACGCAACTGACGGCAGATGCAGGCGCTTAGCCATTGGCTAAGCGCCTGCTGATCGACCTGCTGATCGCCGGTCATGTCAGGTGCAGGGAGAGCATCGTTCCGGGAAGAGCCTTTTATGGGCGAACGAGTCACGGGTTGCTCGATAGTCTGCGCCAGCAGTCGGCGGCGCGCATCGATGCGTTCAGGGTCTATGCGCATCGCCAGATGCCACGGCACACCGCGCATGACTGCCTGTTCCAGGTGCCACAGGCCTTCGCCGGTTGTCAGCGTACCCATGCCGCCCTGCGCCAGCCGGGCATGCAGTTTATCGTCGGCTGCGCGTCCGGTTTCACCCCAGGCACCCCACGCAATACTGACAATGTGCAGGCGGGCGTCGACCTGCGATTCGGCGAGTCCGTCCAGATAGGCACTGGCCAGTGCATGAGCCCCTTGACCAGCTGCGCCCAGACTGGCGGCTGCCGAGGAATACAGCAGCAGGTAGCGACCCTGGTCGGCAAGTGCAGCCTGCAACTGGTGGGCTGCCGAGCATTTGACCTGCAACAGTGGTTGCATGCGCACAGCGTCGAGGTTGCTCAGCGGGGTGTCGTCCAGCAGGCCGGCGCTGTGAATCGCGCCGCTCAGGCCGCCGTCGGCGTGTAGTTCGTCGAGGCAGGTCGCCAGCGCAGCCTGGTCGCTGATATCACAGACTACCCAGCGTATTTCACAGCCGTATTGCTGTTGCAGCGTATCGATCCATTGTTCGCCATCATGCGGACAGCGCGGTGCGAGCAGGGCGATCCGCGATGCCCCCTGATCGATCAGCCAATGAGTGCTCAGACGACCCAGGCCGCCAAATGCGCCGGTCACGAGATGCCAGCCAGTGTCCTTGAAACTTTGCGCAGGCAGGCTGGCGCTCTGATGAGGCTGGACGCTCAGTGTCTGCACCTGTGCGACACCCTGGCGCACCGCAATCCAGCGTTCACCGGTCTGCGCAGCGCTCAAGCCTGGTAGAAGGTCTTGCCATTCGCTGCCGTCCAGGTCAATGACAGCCAGAGCGCGCTGTGGTTGTTCGGCACAGGCAACCCGCAGCAACCCCCACAGCGCTCGTTGCTCGGGGCATACAGTGCGATGTGTACCCAGTGACCAGGCGTTGCGGGTTACCACCAGCAAGGGGTGGTCAGTGGCGGTCAAGGCCTTGAGCACCTGGCTGGCAACTTCTGCCAGCGTGCCGTCCTCGACGATCAGCAGGCACGCTGTGGCGTTTGGGTCATGGGCAATACCAGCCTCGGCCAAGGCCGCCCGGACACTGGCCGGTTCGATACACAGCGGCGCATTCGAGGTATCGGGCACCTTGGTCGCTGTCCACTGCCAGGTGTAATGGGTGCCAACGGCGGTCTGCGGCGCGAGCAGCGTAGAGCGGGGCGCAGGCTGATTATCGGCGCTGCCCAGTAGCTGCCAAAGCCCTTGATTGTTGCAATGTCCGAGTTCGACCCGTGCAACCCCGAACGGGTCGGCGCTCCAGCGCAGGGTCAGGTCTGCCAAGGATTCGGGCAGCGGTACGCTCCGGGCGAATACCGGCGTGCGACGGGTATCGCCGTGGCGCGCCGCCAGTTGCTCGCATGCTTGCTGCAAGCGGGTCTGCCAGCGCTGCGGCTGGCCTGCGCAATCCGTCCAGTCAGGTTGATATAAGTGTTCGCCGAGCTGCCTGCCCAGTACCGCGTTGCCGCTGTCGTGACCGACACTGAGCGGGGCGCGCGCAATGTTCGCTGCCTGAGTCCGCGCCAGCAGGATGTGTTCGCTGATGCCGGAGGTGGCACTGCCATCGTCAGGCAGCCAGTCCAGGCGTTCGAAGCCGTGCTCCATGCATTGTTGCTGCCAGTGTTCGGTGGACAGAAACAACTCGCCGCCGCGTGCCTGCTCGTCATGCAGCGGCAATACCAGCGGACCGAAGACAAAATCGAACAGGCGCATCGGGCGAGTGATTTCACGCATCAGCAAAGCGCCACCCGGCTTGAGCAACGGGCGCAGGTTTTGCAGCGTATGACCTATATGCTGCGTGGCATGGATCACGTTGGCGGCGACGATCAGATCATAGTGTTCAGCTGGAAAACCCTGCTCGGCGGCAGGTTTTTGCAGATCGAACAGGGCGTACTCGACAAAGTCGTATTCGCTGAACTTTTCTTCGGCACGACGGCTGAACAACGCTGATATATCGGTGAAGCAATAACGTACATCGGCGACGCTGCTCAGCTCCGGCAGCAGCCAGGCCGTGGTGCCACCTGTGCCACCACCGACTTCCAGAATCCGCAGCGGACCGCGCCCGGACTGCTGGTGTTCGCGGATCAGCCCGCTGACCACGCCTGCTGCGATCTGGTTGAAGTAACGGCCGAAGCTGAATTGCTGATACAGCACTTCCACGCCGCTGGAGGCGCTTTCCGGGAAAATTACCGAGACTGGCTCGACGGCTCCGCTCATCATGGCGAAAAGTTGCTCGCCTGCCCGCTCAACGGTTTCGGCGATCACGTCCAGCCCTTCGCAGCAACTGCGCAGTTCTGCGAGCAATGTCGGGTACTGCCCGTGCGGCACGGGTCGGGCGCTTCGATAAAGGCCACGCTCATTGGCGTAGTAGCCATCCTCGACACAGGCATTGAGCAGCCGCACCAACAGTTGCCGATGACGTGGCAACAGCCGGCCGCCGCGCAGAATGCTCAGCGGGTCGACGCCCCGGTCGATGGTGTCCTGCACACACTGGCGAACCATCTGGTCAACATAGATCGCATGCAGTCGGGTCACACATTGATACAGGCGCTGCAGGCGTGGCAGGTCTAGGTGGGCACCTTCCTGCAACGCAACCTTGCGACCGGCTTCCAGCAAAAGATCCTGCGGCGTCGCGACAGGCTGCTGCGGCGCATCGCACCAGTAGCGTTGTTCATCGAAGGCATACAGCGGAGCCTGGACACGCGTGCCGACCGAGGGCAACAGGGTGCGCCAGGGCAAGCTGGCACCGGCGGCGAACAGGCGCAGCAGGCTGTCATGCAGGACGGCGGTGTGCGGTTTGTGTCGGCGTGCGCTGGCGATCCAGTGCACACCGGCGTGTTCCAGGCGCGTGCCTATCCCGGTCAGCGGAGCATCGGCACCCAGCTCCAGTGCGATCGTCAGGCCCGTTTGCAATGCATGAGTCAGCGCCTGGTGGTAGCGCACCGGTTCACGCAGGTGCCTGCGCCAGTAATCGCCGCGTTCCAGTTCAGCCTGGGCGAGGGGTTGGCCGGTCAGGGTCGAGATCAGCGGTACTTTCGCAGGGGCCGCGCGAAGCCCCGCGCCGGCCTGCTGGAATTCATCGAGAATCGGCTCCAGCAAGCGAGAATGTGCTGCGCCCGCCACGCTCAGGCGATTATGACGAACGTGTCGCTCTTGCAGCGCTTGCGCCAGCGCATCGATGCCGTGACGGTCACCTGAGGCCACCAGATGCTGTTCGGCGTTGTGCACGGCGATTTCCACGCCATGTTCGAGCGCCAGAGGCTGGAGTGTTGCCACGTCGCAGAATACCGCGAGCATTGAACCTTGCGCCGCGCACTGATTCATCAACCGGCCACGGGCGATCACCAACGGCAAAATGTCTTCCAGCCGATAAATCCCGGCGATGACCACCGCGGCAAACTCACCTACCGAATGGCCGATCAACAGGTCCGGGGTCATACCCGCTTCGCGCCAGTGAGCTGCCATGGCCACTTCAAAGGCAACGATGGCAGGTTGCGCGTAATCCATGCGATCGATCAGCGCTTCGTGCTCGCCGAACATGACCGACTGCAACGAGGGTTGCAGGTGTGCGGCGCAGACTGCAAAGCTGCGGTCCAGGCTCTCGCTGAAGGCTTTTGACTGACCGTAAAGGCTTTTGCCCATTCCGGCCCACTGACTGCCTTGACCACTGCACAGCCAGACCTGCGCGCCCTGGCCTGGCTGGCCTTCATACAGCAAGGCATCGCTGCCACCCTGGGCAAACGCCTGGAGCGCCGGGGCGGTTTCTTCGTGCAACGGCACCGCCAGACGGAACGGCATGTCCAGTTGCCGGGCATGCAGCGCCGTGTGTGCAAGGTCAGCGGCAGCGTCTGCGGCATGCAGACGTTCGGCGTAAAGGCCCGCCAGCTGGCGCAACGAGTGCTGGCTGGCGGCGCTGAGTAACAGGGCACTGGCCTGCGCTTTCGGGCCTGGTGCGCGCAATGCGTCGGGCAGGGCTTCGACGATCACATGGCAGTTGGTGCCACCAATGCCGAATGACGACACACCGGCACGGCGCGGCCCTGCTGGCCATGCCCGGTCCTGGGTAGGAATATAAAACGGACTCTGTTCAAGCTGCAGCGCCGGGTTGATCTGCTCGACATTGATGCTTGGCGGAATACGCCCATGATTGACCGCCAGAATGGTCTTGATCAGGCTCGCGATGCCGGCGGCAGTATCCAGATGGCCAAGGTTGCCTTTCACCGAGCCCAGGGCACATCCACCGATATCCGTGCGTCGTGCGAACGAATCGCGCAGCGCTTGAACCTCGATGGGGTCGCCGAGCGGGGTGCCGGTACCATGTGCTTCGAGCATGCCAATGCTGGCGCAGTCGATATCGGCCAGCAGCAGGGCATCCTCAATGACTTCACGTTGACCGACCACCGAGGGAGCGGTGTAGCCGACCTTGTGATGACCGTCGTTATTGATCGCGCTGCCACGTAGTACCGCCAGCACCGGATCGCCGTCACGCAAAGCGTCTTCCAGTCGACGCAGGGTCACGGCACCGACGCCGTTGCCGGCAAAGGTGCCCTGGGCACTCGCGTCAAAAGGGCGGCAGCGGCCGTCCGGCGAGAAAATCATCCCTGGCTGGTAAAGGTAGCCGGCCTGTTGCGGAAACGACACGGCTACGCCACCCGCCACGGCCATTTCGCATTCGCCGCTGCGCAGACTCTCGCAGGCCATATGCACCGCGACCAGCGAGCTTGAGCACGCGGTCTGCACGCTCATCGCAGGGCCGCGCAAATTGATTTTGTAGGCGGCGCGGCTGGCCAGGTAATCCTTGTCGTTGCCCATCAGCGCCTGCAGGCCCTTCACCTGTGCGACTTCGGTGACGCGAATAGCGTCTCGGCCCGGGTATGTACTCATGCGTCCCGAGGCAAATACGCCTGTTTTATGCGCGACTTCGCGGGGTGCGAAACCGGCGTGTTCCAAGGCATGCCAGACGATTTGCAGGAACAGCCGCTGCTGCGGATCGATGGATTCCGCCTCCTGACGCGAGTAGCCGAATAGCGCGGCGTCGAAGCGGTCTGCGTCGTCAATCACCGCTGCGACATTGACAAAGTCCGGGTTATCGATCAGTTCCGCGGACATTCCTGCGGCGAGCAGCTCTTCACGGCTGAAGTGGCGGCTGCACTCGCGACCGGTCAGCAGGTTCTGCCAGTACTGGGCACTGTCGCGGGCTTCGGGAAAACGGCAGGCCAGGCCGATGACCGCAATGGGCTCGCTGGTGCCGTAGGTTTCTTCAAAGGTGGGCATGGAGGACCTCGTGTGCAGGCGTGGAAGACGGGCTGGCAGGCGTGCTGCGTTCAAGGCGGCGACACAGGTGCCGGGCAGGCCACAGGCAGATGAAGGCAATGCTCGCCAGTATCGCGAGCAGTGGCGGATAGCCCAGGTAATGAGCCGACTGCAGAGCTGCGATCGATGCCAGCATGGCAATTGCAGCATCGACCGACTGCAGCAGGGCGTAATCGGAGGCCGGCTGGTGTGTGCGGACCAAGCCCATCAGCAGGTTGTAGAGGGTGACGAAGCCAATCGCGGCGGCGATATTGACCAGACTGAACAGCGTCAGCCATGCGGCAAGGTCGTAGACACGTGCGCCAAGTGCTGCCGCGAGAGCAATGAGCGCGTGCAGCAACATGGCTGGCAGCAGGCACCGCCAGGCACCGAAGCGCCTCGCCATCCAGCCGCCGAGCAATACGCCGATGGCACTGGCGACTGTGCTGTACAGCGTCGAAGCCATACCCAGCTCGGCGAGGCCCAGGCCATTGTCCATCAACAGCACGGTCTGAATCGCCATCAGTCCGCGCATTGCCAGGTAGTAAATGGCTGTCAGGCACAAGGCCGGCCACAGCGCAGTGAAGCTGCTGCGATCCAGCCTTGGCTTGACCGCCGGCTTTTCAATGCTATTGCTGGCCGGCAGCAATCCCGTCGGCAGCAACAACAGCAGCGAGACCATCGACATGCCGATGAAACCGATGCGCCACCCCCAGCGCTCGGCCAGAAACAGGAACACAAATGAACCGAACACTATGCCGAGGTAACTGCCGCCCACTTGCGCGGTGTTGGCAAACGGACGGCTGGCGGCGTCGCAGGTCGTGATCGTGATGCCATCTGCGTAGATATCATGACTGGCGGACAATAGCGCCAGCAGCATCAGCCCGGCCATGATCGGATAGAGTGAGCGCTCCGGGGCCAGAAAGCTTATCCCCAACAGCGTCAACGCCATAGCCAGTTGCAACAGCACCAGGCTGCCCAGGTAGTGATTGCCACGCAGTGCCAGGCTATGACGCTCGCACCAGGGCGCCCAGAGAAACTTGGCTATCCAGGGCAGGAACGTCAGTGACAGTAGGCTGAGGCTGGCCAGATCCAGCCCCTGATGGCGGAAATAACCGACCACACCCTGCAACATCAGTGCGGTGAGCATGCCTTGGTGCAGGTAGTAGCACCAATAGGGCAGGTAGCGGCTCATGACCCGCCTCCGGTGCGCCGCAACCTTCTGGCGTTTCTCTGCGTCAATTGGGCGTGCCGGGGTTGTTCCCGCGCATCGTTTGCCGGTTGCGTCCGGCTCAGGTGCCGCGCCAGCGCACGGGCGTTGGGGTAGCCGAACAGATCGGTGGCCTGCAAATGCCGATGGCCCTGCTGGGTCAGCTTCACATGCAGTTGCACCAGCTTGAGCGAACTGGCACCTGCGTCGAAGAAGTTTTGTCGGCAGTCATGCAACTTCAGACCGACCACCTCCTGAAAGGCATGCCGGATCTGTTCGACAATCTGTTCATCAGCCTGTTGCTCAGGCTCATGAGGCAGCGGCTGGATGCGTGGCAACATCGCCACACCCGCATCAGGCTGTCCGGGGGTAACCAATTGTTCCAATGACAGAGCCCAGGCCTGGGGTTCATTGGCCAGGCGGTTGAGCAGGGCAAGGTACTGATCGAACATGCTGCGCAGGACGCTCGGTTCGAACAGTGCCTCGACCGCGTCCCAGTTCAGGCACAGATCGCCTTCGGACTCGTATACCTGATGATCCAGCCAGACTTGCGGGGTCTGCGAAATACCCCAGACCGGCTTGAGCCATGACGATTGGGCCATGAAACGGCCCTTGTCGAACCCCAGTGCGCTGGTAAAGACCACCGGCATTTGCGCCGCAGCCATGCCGTGGCGACTGGCCAGTTCACGCATGACACGGATCGCAGAGTGATCGCGCTGGGCGAGATCGCGCCACAGCCGCTGCTGCAGGCGCTGAGCACTGCCTATCCAGTCGGCGGCAGGCTGCCAGGCCAGGAGCAACAGCGAGGTGAAGTCACCCAGCACCCGGTCGATATGCGGATGCAGCGGTTGACGGTCGAACAGGGTCAGGTTGAGACTCAGCTCTCGCTGGCTGCTCCATGCCGACAGCACTGCGGAAAAAGCGCTGAGCAGTAGCCCCGAAGGCGTCAACTGATGCCGATGGGCCTGATCTTTCAGACGTTCCCAGCAGGCGGCGGGCAGACGCTCGGCCAGCCGCACAAAGTGTGGCGTACCGACGTCGCCCGGCGCGCAACGCAGCGGCAGACGCGGTGCTGGCGGCAGATCATCGAGACGTCGTTGCCAGTACGCCTGAGCACCGGGTGAGGGCGGCAGGCTGGCGCGCAGGCGCTGATAGTCGCGGAAGCCGATATCGACAGGGGCCAGCACTTGCTCGGGATGCAGGTACAACGTCTCGAGCTCGGCCAGCAGGATCTGCATGCTCATCCCGTCCAGCAGCAGGTTGTCGAGGCTGATAAAAATCCGGCTGCGCGAGCTGCCGTCTTCGACTATTTGCGCATCGAACAGCGGCCACTGCCCGGCATCGAGCACCTGATGGGACAGTCGTTCGCGCAGTGCGATTGCTTCGCTGCCATCCAGCGTCGCTACCTGGTGACGTCGAGGAATGAACGCCGGCACCTGCCGCAGAACCTGCAACATGCCGTCACGCACCACGGCACGCAGTATGTCGTGACGCTCGATGAGCCGCTGCCAGGCATTTTCAAACAACGGGATATCAAGCCGTTCGACGCTGAACTCGACAAAGAAATGCGCGCCCACACCACCCAGCACAAACCCTGACTGACGCCCGACCAGATAGGCTTGTTGTATTTCACTCAGGGCAAACGGCTCGTAGCGGCCTGTCGGGTCATGCTCAAGTCTGGCCGTGGGCAGCGACTCTTCCACCAATGTCGCGGCAAAGGCGTGCAGGTCGGGAAAGTTGAACAGATCATCGAGCCGGGCGCGGTAGCCGTGGCTGCCCAGTTCACCGATCAGTCGGGTTGCCAGGAGGCTGTCGCCGCCAAGCTGAAAGAAGTGGCTGTGGCGATGCAGTGCGCCGGTTTGCAGCAGGTCCTGCCAGAGCTGCGCCACCACCTGTTCGCGAGCGGTCTCGGGCGCTTGATACTGATCGGGATGTGCACTGGCTGGTTTGCACAGCTGCCCCAGTGCCTGATGGTCGATCTTGCCGTTGGCGGTGAGTGGCAGTGCGTCGAGAAAGTGCAGGCGTTGCGGGATCATGTAACCGGGCAGTTCGTTGGCCAGCGCCTGGGCCAGTCGGGCAGGGTCAGGGCGATACAGCGCTTCGGGTGCGCGCAGGATCAGGCGCTGCATGGCGCCCAGTCTGTGCATTCCGTCCGGGGTCAGTCCGGCCTGGGTCAGTAACGCTTGCCAATGTTCGTGGTCGCGCAACTGTTCTGCTGCACTGTGACCGTGGTTGAGCAGGTCGGCGCTGATCAAGCTCAGCGCCGAGGGATGAGCCAGTTCCAGCACGCAGATCGCAGCACCAGGTGCACAGAGTCGTATCCATCGGGCGAGCGCTGCTTGCGGCGTTTCAATGCGATGCAGTTGATTGTTGATCAGCAGCACGTCGGCGCTGTGGACAAGCGTCTGACGCGCACTGTCGGTGTCTCGGAGAGCACTGCCATGCGCGAATCCTGCGAGACGTTCGCCTGCCTTGAGGACCATTGCCTGTGACGCATCGAGGGCGGTGTACTGCACCTGCGATGCATCGAGTCGCTCCAGCAAGAACAGCCCTGTCACGGCGCTGCGGGCGCTGGCTTCGATCAGCCGTACCGGGCGTTGCAGGCGACGACTCAGATCGGCCAGCGACATTGCCAGCGCGTCGAGGGCTTCGCGACTGCCGGACGCATGCATCAGCAATTGCTCGGGAGCCCAGTAAGGATGCTCAAGCAGGGTCTGAGCACTGCGCTTGCCATGGAGTATGTCGCGCAATGTGTCGTGGTGCGCATGCAGGGCTTCTGTTAGCGCATAGGCAGAATCGTCGTGCGGCGTTGTGTTCGTACTGGAGTGGCTGAGTCGCAACGCGCCTTCGGCATCGCGCTGCAGGTGGCCTTGTGCGGCCAGCCACTCCAGCCAGCGGTTCAGCAACGGTTGCCAGTGTGCCTGGCAACCGTAGGACTGCACCACCGTCGCGGTGCTGACAGGGTCGTTGAGGTGTACGCCATTAAGTGCCAGGTGCCGGACCAGAAAATTAGCCAGCAGACCCTCCGTGGCATCCGTCGCTGCGGTTTCGGGCCTCAGCCAGTCAGCGTAACTGGACGGTGTGAGCGGGTCGGCTTCCACGGCGCTGCAAAGGCTGGCACCGTGCGGCACGACGAAGGCCACCAGACTCCTTTCCCGTTCGCCCGGTGCCATGCTGACGGCTGCCTTGACGCCTTCGAGCCGGTTGAACGCTGCATCGATTTCACCCAGTTCGATGCGGTAGCCACCGACCTTGACCTGCTTGTCGCGACGGCCAAGGAATTCCAGCGTACCGTCCGGCCAGTAACACCCCATGTCGCCCGTGCGATACCAGCGCTCACCGGCCACGTCGACGAACTGACGGGCGCTGCGTTCAGCGTCATTGAAATAACCCTGGGCAACACCCACACCGCCTATCCACAGCTCGCCAGCTACCCAGTCCGGGCAGTCTCGTCCCAGTTCGTCGACCACGCGATAGTGCTGGTTGGCCAACGGCTGGCCGTAGGGAATCGAGCGCCAGTGTGGCTCTACCCGATTCACCGTGCAGGTATTGGACCAGATCGCCGCTTCCGTCGCTCCGCCCATGGCGACAAACCGGCCATCGTCGCGGTACCGGTGATAGCGTTCCGGCAAGTCCAGTCCGATCCAGTCGCCGGACAGCATGACCAGCCTCAGGCTCGCCGGACTGTGCAGATCGAAGCCTTCACTGTAGGTCAGCAACATGTCCAGCAGGGCGGGCACACTGTTCCACAGGGTAATGCGATGCTGATCAATCAGCCTGCACCACAGCGCCGGGTCGCGACGTTGCTGTTCGTTGACCAGCACCAGTGAAGCGCCTGCGCCGAGTACACCGAAGATGTCATAGACCGAAAGGTCAAAGTGCAGCGCCGACAGGGCCAGCACGCAGTCTTCGGGGCCGACGCCATGTCGCTGGCTGATGTCCACGCAGGTGTTCAATGCACTTTGGTGGCTGATCACCACGCCCTTGGGTTCGCCTGTCGAACCCGAGGTGTAGATGATGTAGGCCGGCTGTTGTGCGCTGACCGGCACCTGATGCCGAAGCGGCTCGCTGCGGATTGCCTGCTGCCAGGTCAGGGCATTGCCGATGTCGCGCTCCTCGGGCTCATCGGCGCTGGTCAGCACGCACCTCACCCCGGCCCCTTCATAGATACCGATGCGCCTCGCCAATGGCTGGTCCGGTGGCACCGGCACATAGATCGCACCCGCCTTGAGAATGCCCAGTACGCAGATAATCTGACCAATGTCCTTGGCCATACTGACAGCAACCGTTTCGCCCGCTTCGACGCCCAGGGCCTGCAGGCTGCCTGCCAGCCGGCTGGCTTGATCGTCCAGTTGGGCGAAGCTCACCCGCCGCTGGTCCTGAATCAGTGCGGTAGCCTGCGGGGTACGTTCTGCCTGGGCGAAAATCGCGTCGTGCAACAAATTTTCAGGAAGAGGCTGCCTGGTAGCATTGGCTTGTTCGCGGACAGCCCGCTGGGCTGAGGGCATCAGTTCCGGCAAAGGTCGTGACCACTGCGCGGGGGTTGTCACCAGCGCCATTACCTGCTCGAAGTAGACGTCGAACAGCGTGTCGGTCAGCCCCTCGGGAAACAGCTGGTCATTGCTGTCCCACTGCAGATAGACCTGCTCCTGATGCTCGAACGCGAGGTGGTCGATCCACACCTGTGGGGTCTGGGAAATGCCCCAGCCGGGTGCACCCAGCGTGTCCTCCGTGGCTTCGCCAAACAGCGGGCGGCCGAGGTTGCTGGTGAACACCATAGGCGCACCGTGCGGATGGCGCTGGCGTTTCTTCAACTCGCGCAGCACCTCGACCCCGGACCACGCGCTGTGTTCGTAAACCTCGGCAAACGACTGCTGATTGGCCCGCGCCAGTTCAGCGAAGGTTTGCCCGCAGCAGTTCACTGGCAGCGTCAGGATATTGGTGAAGTCGGCGATCATGCCGGCGACCGCAGGGTTCAGAGGCTGACGGTCGAACAGGGTGAGGTTGAGCAGCAGCGATTGTTGCCCGCTCCAGCGTCCCAGCACCGCGCTGAATAGTGTGGCCAGCGCCATGGTCGGGGTAACGCCGACGGCTCCGGCGTGGTCTTTGAACGCCTGCCACTGCGTGGCATTCAGCTGCCCGCGCCGGCGGCTGATGCGCACCTGTCCGATGCGCTCGGGGTCCTGCGCAAGTGGCAGGATCGGTGCGAGGGGCAGGTCGTCCAGACGCTCGAGCCACCAGGCTCTGGCGTGCTGGACGCGCGTCTGACCATCGCGTTCGAGCTGTGCCAGGTAACTGCAAAAATCGTAATCGACGGGCGAGGGCGCAAGCGGGCGTTCGTCGATCAGCGCGATCAGTTCTTCGAACAACTGATTGAAGCTGGCGGCATCAGCGACCAGCAGGTCAATGTTGACCAGCAGTCTGTTCCGCCCGTCGGGCAACAGGCACAGCTGGAAATCGAAGGTCTCGCCGTTCTCGACATTCAGACGCCGATGCCCCAACTGTTCTCGCAGCTTCAACAGTTTTTGCTGGCGGTACGCTTCATCCTTGTCACGCAAATCATGAACCTTGAGGCCCGGCCATGCCGAACGCGCCTGCCATTGTTGACGACCGTTGGCCAGAAAGCGCGTCTTGAGCATCGGGTGACGTTCGATCAGTCGATAGATCGCCGCTTCCAGTACCTGCGGTGTCAGGCCGTAGCCATCGAACTCCTGATACAGATGGCAGCCGACGCCCCCCAATGGCTGCTCGCTGGAGCGCCCTACCAGATAGGCGTGCTGTACGCTGGTCAGCGCGAAGGGCTGGCCGTCACTCATGAGCGGCAGTGCCTGATCTTGCCGAACAGTCTCGGCGGTATCGTTATGAATGGCCGCAGTGCCCAGCAATTGCTGCCAGCCGTGCAGCGTCGGCTGGTCATAGAGGTCTTTGAGGGTCACTTTGAAACCCTGGCGGCGAAACCGATTGAGCCAGGCCATCAGGTGCATCGAGTCCATGCCCAGCTTCAACAGGTTGGCGTCTTCAGCGAGCAGTTCGGGAGACAGACGCAGTTGCCTGGCGATTTCCTCTGCCAGCAGGGCGGGGTCGAATGCTTCAGGTGGCGTACCGCGAGCAGTCGAGGCTTTTCTGGTCGATGTGTACATGGTAAGACTCCATCCAGACAAGTACTCGTGCCGCGCTCAAGGTGGCGCGGCGCAGGGGTTTCAGGTGTGCAAGTGCCAGTTCCTTGCCTGGCTCTGGCGGTTCCACAGGCGGGCGTAGAGCCCTTGCCGCGCCAATAGCTCATCGTGGCGGCCCTGTTCCACAATGCGTCCGCGATCCATGACCAGAATCTGGTCGGCGTGCTGGATGTTGTGCAGACGATGGGCGATGACCAGCACTGTACGATCGCGTACTAGCGCGTCCAGGCCCCGTTGAATAGCGGCTTCCGAAGACGGATCGACGCTTGAGGTGGCTTCGTCGAGCAGCAGGATCGGGCTGTTCTTGAGCAGCGCCCTAGCGATTGAAAGGCGTTGCCGTTCACCGCCCGATAGCCAGCCGCCGCCCTCGCCAATGCGCGTGGCATAGCCCTCGGGAAGCGCCTCGATGAATGTGTGGGCGTGGGCCTGGCGTGCAGCGTGGATGACCTCTTGCTCGGTTGCGTCGGGTCTGCCGACCAGCAGGTTGTCGAGCACCGTGCCGGAGAACAGCGTGACGTCCTGAAAGACCATCGATATCTGCTTTTGCAGGTAATCGCTGCCGATGTCCCGTGCCTCGATGCCGCCAATGCGTAACTCACCGCTGTCGATGTCCCACAGGCGGGCGACCAGATGCGCCAGGGTACTTTTTCCCGCGCCGCTGGGGCCGACCAGCGCAGTTAGGGTCCCGGCGGCAAGGCGACACGAAAGGCCATCGATAACTGGCGCTTGCTCTTCGGCGTAGCTGAAATGCACTTCTCTGAGTTCGATATCGAAGTGTGCGGGCTTGCGCGGCTGAATGGGTTCTGGCATCGGTTTCTGATCCAGCAATCGCTCGGTGCGCATGAGCGCACGGTGGCCAAAGCGCAGCAGCAGAACGGAGAAACCCAGGTCGATGCTCTTGCGATACAGCGGCCAGGCCAGCACGGTGAAGATAATCAGGTGCTGGATGCTCATCTGCCTGTCGAGCAGCAGGTTGCATCCCAGCAACACCATGAGGATGAAACCGGCTTCGATGACCAGGCCGAACAGGCCGACCCACACAGCCGGTTTCAGTTCGATGCTGACCATGGCCTGGTGTTGCTCGTCCAGGACTTTATTCAGACGCTGCAAAGCGCTGCCGAAACGGCCGAAGCTGCGAATCACCGCAATGCCCTGAATGTATTCCAGTAACGCTGACTGAGTGCGGTTGCTGGTGGCCAGCAGTTGGTCGGCGTGGAGCAGCGCTTTACGTATCGCCACATAGATCGTCAGCGCGGCCAGCGGCAACATGGCCAGCACCGCGCAGGCAAGGAAGGGTTCCAGCCAGAACAGCAGAATCAGAATAAACGTCAGTTCGGCTAGCGACAGGGCGAACACCCCGAGGAAGTGCGACCACAGGTGTTCGACCATGGCCAGATCACTGGTGACCTGCGCGCTGATTTCGCCGCTGTTGGCAGTCGCGAACCAGCCGAGCGGCAGTTTCTGCAAATGGTCGACCAGACGCAGACGGGCATTGGCCATCATCGCGTAGGCACCGGTAAATATCAGCGGTGTGCCGAGGGCTCCAACCGCGATTCGTGCGGCCAGACAGGCAAGCATGCCCAGTGTCAGCCAGATTACGTCCCAACCCTGAAGCCTATCCTCGAACAGGCTTGCCAGCAGCCAGTACAACAGCAGATAAGGAGCGGCGCTCAACAGGCCCTCTACGACCGCCAGGCGCAGCCCTTGATTCAGGCGTGGATCGCGTTGCCCTGCCAGGCGTTCGCCCGCGCGCATCAGACTGTAAATCATGCGGGTTCTCCACTGCTCAGTTGCCATTGGCGGATGCGGGTGTGGTCCTTCCAGAGTTGCTGATACAACTCGCAGCTTTCGAGCAATTGCTCATGGCGACCGGTGCCGAGTACTTGCCCCTGATCGAGGACCACGATGTGGTGTGCGGTGATGACGGTGTGCAAGCGATGGGCAATCATCAGGACGGTTCGGCCGCGGCACAGATTGGCCAGTGCCTGCTGGATCAGTACCTCGTTTTCGCTGTCTGCGTAGGCCGTGGCTTCATCGAGAATCAGCACCGGTGCGTTCTTCAGCAGGGCTCTGGCAATCGACAGGCGCTGACGCTCACCCCCTGACAACTGCGCGCCGCCTTCGCCAATGGGCGTGTGGTAGCCCTGCGGGAGGCGCTCGATAAAGTCATGGGCGCACGCCGCACGTGCTGCGGCCTCGACACTTGCCAGATCGGCGTCGGGGTTTGCCAGACGCAGATTGTCGAGCACTGACCCGGCAAACAGATGAACGCGCTGGAACACCGTCGCGACCCGATCGAGCAGCGCCTGCAATGGCCAGTCGCGCAGCTCGGTGCCGCCCAGCGTAATGCTGCCGCTGTCGGCGTCGAACAAGCGACTGACCAATTGCGCCACGGTGCTTTTACCGGAACCGCTGGGGCCGACCAGCGCGGTCAACTGGCCCGCCTGAGCGCTGAAACTGACCTGATCCAGAGCCTGCCTTTCGCCGTAGGCATGGCAGACGTTTTCCAGCCGCAGGTCCAGCGGTGTGTCGGGAATCTGCACCCCGGCGTTGTCGCTCAGTGGCGAGGTGAGCAGCACATTGTTGATCCTTGCCAGCGCCGCGTTGCGCTGTACCTGATCGCCGAGCATGTACGTCAGGCGCAGCAGTGGCAAAAGGGCAGCGGGTGCAAGCAACAGGAACAGCAGCAGAGTGTCCAGCGTGATGTCGCCATCCAGCAGCAACCACGCCCCCAACGGCGCTACGACCATCAGGCCGGCGCTCAGCAGTCCCGAGAACACCACCCAGAACAGTGAACTCTTGCGGGCAAAGCCGGCTACCCACTCTGCTGCGCCACGTATATCGCTGCTCAGAGAGCCAAAGCGCAGGCTGGTCAGGCCGAAGCTTTTGACCACCTGAATGCCTTGCAGGTACTCGCTGAAACTTTGTGAAATACGTTGTTGCAGACTTTGCCATTGCGCCATGCGCGCAGCCGAGCCTTTCACCATCAGCATCTGTGCAAGAAACGCCAGCGGCAGCGGGGCGACACAGGCAAGCGCCAGCCGCCAGTCAACGATCAACAGGACAAGCAGTGTCAGTGGCGGCATGACTGCGGCTGAGATCGAATCAGGCAGCGAGTGCGCAAAAAACCCTTCAAGCGAAGCGACATCGTCATTCAATGTGCGGCGCAGGTCGGTGCTGCTGTGCTGGCTGAAAAAACTCAGCGGCACCTCACCCAGATGCCGGGCAATCCGGCTGCGCAGCCGACGCAGCAGTGCGAACGCTGCCAGGTGCGCGGTAACGTGACTGAGGGTCATAAGCAGCCAGCGCAGCAGCACCGCCGCCAATGCCCAAAGGCCCCAGACCAACGCGGCATGTGCATCAGGCACGGGGCTCAGCAAAACCTGCGCGATCTTGTAGACGCACCACAGTGGCACAAGGCTCAGCAACGTGGAAACCACAGCACAACTGATTGCCAGGGCAAACATCCCCGGAGCCAGCTTTAGCAGTCCGGTGTGGCTGAGTGGCCGGGTTGTGCTCGGGTCGACAGCATCATGATCGCGGGTCATTCGGCACTCCTTGGGTGTCCGTACCTGTCATATCGCCATGCAGCGGCTGACGGACGCCCGGTGGGCGACCGGCGTTGTTGCCGATGAATGGAGCCGGTGGTTTTCTCGAGCCCGGCTCATGTGCAATCGCGCGCGAGCCTGGCCAGGGGGGTCGGGTCAAAAGGTGATTTTGGTACTCAAGCCCAGTTCCCGGCCTTGCCCTGGCTGGCTGAACTGTGCGCCTCCGGACAGGTAGGAGTAGGTGCGGTAGTCCTTGTCGCCGAGGTTGTTGCCATACAGCGCAAGCTCCAGATCAGGCTTGGGCAGCCACGCCAGTCGAGCATCCACCAGGCTGTAGCCGCCCTGCGATACCTCGTTGTCGACGTCGAAATAGTGTTTGCCGGTGTAACTGATCCCGACACTGGGCCGCACTTCTCCCAGCAGCCCGTCAAAGTAGAAGCTGCGTTCGGCCGATGCGCGCAAGGTCCGTCCCGGCGTGTTCGTCAGCCTGTTGCCCTGACGGTCGGAATCGAGCATACGGTTGCGGTTGACGGTTCCCGCCAGCCGAATCAGGGTCGCTTCATCCGCGTGCCAGTTCATGGACAGCTCGGCGCCTTCACTGCGGGCCTTGCCGATGTTGCTCAGCGACTGGGTGCCGGTGCCCGCTGCGCCGATGAATTGCTGTACATCGTCGATATCGATGCGATACAGCGCGGCGTTGAGCCACAGGCGCTTGTCCAGAAGGCTGGATTTGACGCCTATTTCGGTGTTCAACGACTTCTCCGGCGAATACGCCACGGCATCAGGTGTGATGGCACCGATGCGGTTGTAACCACCCGCCTTGTAGCCCTTGCTGACCGATGCGTACAAGCGCGTTTCCGGGGTGGCCTGGAAGCCCAGGGCAATCTTGGGGGTGGTGCTGGTAAACGTGTCGTTGCCACTGTAGACAAAGCCTGGCGTAAAGGCTGCGTCGATCTGGGTGTAGTCGGTTTCGGCTTTCTCAACGCTGTGGCGCGCGCCCAGCGTCAGGTCCCAGCGCGGCGCCAGGTGCCAGGTAAATTCGCCGAACACGGCTTTCTCGGTGCTTTCGATGCGGCTGTCGGCCACGCCATAAACCCCGAACAGCGGGGCGCTGCGGTCCGGTTCGCGCTCTGAGTGACTGCGGCTTTTCTGCCAGTACAAACCACCCACCGCATCCCAGGCACGGTCGTCGTCCTGGGTGGAAAGACGCAGTTCCTGGCTGACGGTGCGCTGGCTTTCGGGCCACTGAAAACCCAGATCGCCGTACACCCGCTCATGGCGATAGTTCTGTAGAGAAGTGATAGAGGTCAGTTTCAGTGCGTCGCTGAGGTTCCAGTCCAGGGTTGCACTGCTTGTTTCAACGCGCCGCACGTAGATCGACTCCATCAACGGTACGCTCGCCCGGCGTTTTTCATACGTGGCGTCTGCCAGGTATTGCTCGTTGTAGGAGGTCAGGCGATCACGGGCATAAGCCAGCTTGAGGCTGAAGTCTTCATTGGGTTTGAAGGTAAGGCCGACATTGCCGCCGCCGTTGTCGCTGTCACCATGGTGCTCGCTGCGGGTCAGCTCGCCGTCGGTATCGTCGTGATACACGGTGCCTTGAATGAATAACGTGTCGTCCACCAGCGGCGTCGAACCCGTCGCCGACACTTGTTGGTGCAGATTGCTGAAGCGGCTTTGCAGCGTCGCGGTCGGCGTGTTGTCTGGTTGACGGGTGAGGATATTGAGTGCCCCTGCATGGGCATTACGGCCGTAGAGCGTGCCTTGCGGGCCTTTCAACAGCTCGATGTGTTCAATGTTGAGCAATTGCTGATTGAAGGTGCCCAGGTATTGCGGCACTCCGTCCACATAAATGCCTACGGGCGCATTGTAGGGGTCCGATGAGGACACGCCGCGCAGACTCAGGCTGGGAAATACACCGGCACCCGTGCTGCGAATCAGCAGTTCCGGAAATACTCTCTCGAGGTCGCCGCTGTTGTAGACATTGGCACGCTCCAGATCCGCCTGCTCTGCCACCGAAAGCGCCAGGTCGGTCTGGTCCTGGGATTGCACGCGCTTGCCAGCGGTAACCTGCATTTCCGGCAAGGTCATGACGTCGTCGGCCAGCGCCTGATGGGAAACTGCAAGCATGACTGCCAGGCTGAGTAGAGAACGTTGCATGAATAGACTCGGGTGAGAGGGAATGAGCGCATTCTCTGGACTTAACCGTTTCATTGCGCGTGCGATCAGGGTCGAAATGCGCGCAATCGGTACTTTAGTTGATAAGTGTTATCATTTGAGTCTGATTCCCAAACGAGTGCATCCCGATGAGCCTCAATCATTATTGCGCTGACTATGAGCTGCCCAAGGTCCTGACGGATGATGTGGATGACGAGCTCGATATCCGACTCATTGACTGGCAGGTCGACGAAGACCGGCATCTGGACGCCTTCTGCGAGGCGTCACTGACAGTGTCGTACCACGCCAACTGCTCCGGCTGGCGCTATTTCGCCGATACCTCGCCGCTGAGCTGGCGTGAAGATCACTGCTGCCTGTTCCATTCGACGGTACCTGTCAGGGGCGAGGGTTTCGTGCCCGGTGGTACCTGCTGGCGCGGCGTGAATATCAGCTTTGCCGCGCACCGGCTGGGCATGCTCGATCTGGCCGGGCAACTGTTCGATTATCAGGGGCCTTGGGAAAACACCCGCTCCAAGGACCGCACGGCACGGCTTGTACAGTTCCCGGCGCCGCAGGTGGTAAGGCGGATCGGCCAGGAGATGCTGGGTTGCAAGCTTGAGGGTGTCGCCAGGGACCTGCTGCTGCGTGGCAAGGCCTACGAAATGCTTGGCCAATTGACTGCTCATATCCAGGACCTGGCACATTTCACCGGGCTTAACGCGGGAGGCCGTGACCTGATGCGCGTCGAGCGGGCGCGCAAACTGCTGGAAACACACCCGGAGCAGGACTGGACCATCGAATCGCTGGCCCAGTCGGTGGAGCTCAACACCAAAAAGCTCAAACAGGGGTTTCGTCAGAGCTACGACAGTGGCGTCTACAGCTATCTGCAGAAAGTCCGCATCGAGCGGGCGGCGCAACTGTTACGGCGACAGGGAGCGGTCAGTGAAGTGGCGGCGGCGGTGGGTTATTCCAGCGCCAGCCACTTTGCCAAGGTGTTTCGCCGCTATTACGGCGTAAACCCGCTGCATTTCAGCGCGATGGCCGTGGAAAATACTCACGACCTCGCGGTGGCCACACCGACGCGTCAGAAATCATAGGCAATTTTGCTGTACCAGAACCCTCCGCCTGGATAGAACGGTGAGTTGCCATACAGGTTGAGTCCGACGGCTGAAGGGATTGCGTGCTTGTCCGGACGCACATCGAAGATGTTGGTGCCGCCAAGGCTGAGGGTGATGTTGTCGTAGAGGGTGTAGGACACATCCAGGTCGGTGATCCACTTGGCCCCGAAGCTGCGATCCCCGCTCTCCAGCTGCTGGAGGGTCTTGACCTTGCCGTAGCGGGTGGTTTGCAGGTTTACGCCCAGATCGCCCAGCGTCCATTTGCCACCCAGCACCCACTTGGTCTTCGGTTGCGCGTCGGTCAGATCGCCTTCGCGGGCGCGGCCTACCCAGGTAAGGCTGCCACCGGGGTTGCTGCCCAGGCCTTGCAGAGCCGCGGGTGCATCCTTGACGTCAGTGATGACAGTCTTGTTGTAATTGAACCCGGCGCTCCAGCGCACATCGCCCCATGCACCATACTGGCTGGAGTGATCGAGGACGATATCCAGACCGCGCGTGCGGGTGTCGAAGGCGTTGGCGTAATACGAAGTCCAGGTGCTGGTGTCCACACCTTGGACCGTGAGAATGGGCGCCAGCGCGGGGCCGTACAGGCTTTCGGTACGAGCGATGCGGTCGGCGATCTCGATCCAGTAGGCGTCGGCGGTCAGGCTGGTGCGTGGTGCCGGTTGCCAGGTAACGCCGAAGCCCAGGTTGCGCGATTTTTCCGGGTCCAGGGTGGTCGCGCCGAGCGCCTGGGCCAGCGCCGAGTTGACCGGCGCGATGCGCGTCACGGCGGGCACGATGGTGCCATCCGGCGCAGCACCGACCCGGTTGTCCGAGATGCTGTAGCCGACCTGGGTCAGCGAGGGCGCACGAAAGCCCGTGCCGACGGTGCCGCGTACGGCGAAGGTGTCGGTAAATTCGTAACGCGAGTTGAGCTTGGCACTGACCGTATTGCCCGAGTCATCGTCGAAATGCTCTGCACGCAGCGCCAGGTCGACAAACAGCGGTTCGATCGGGGTAATGCCGAAATCGACGTAAGCTGCGTAATTGTTGCGTTGCAGGCTGGTGGCATCCTGCGGCGAGATGACCGCCGCAGCCTGAGCGGCAATCGACGCCAGTTGCCCGGCCAGCGGGTTGGCCTGGCCATTGGGCAGGGTGGCCGGAAAGCGATAGCCGCCTACCTGATAGGCCTGCGCATCGCCGGAAAACGTCCGGAACCGCTCCCAGCGATGTTCAAGCCCTGCGGACACTTGCAGCGGCACGCCAAACAGCCCGTCGAACGCACGGGTGATGTCGACGTTGTTGACCCATTGCTCGAATCGGTAGGTTGCCAGATCGTCGAACGACGTCGGCGAGGCCGGTCCCAGCGAAGGGTTGATGGTCAGGTCGCTGTACTGATGATTGTTGTTGCGCCCGTATGTAGTGCTCAGGTCCCAGTTCCAGCCCAGCGCTTCACCCTTGGCGCCAATCAGGTACTGATAGTCGGTATCGTCCAGATTGTTCAGCGGGTAGTAGCCGTCGGCAAACAGTTCGGGAACGTTGGCGTTGCTGTTGGGGTAGCGGAAGTAGTTGTTGATGACGGCGTCGCGTTGTCCATAGGTGCCGTAGGAATACAGCGTGGTCTGGTCATCCAGGGGCAGTTCGGCGTTGTAGGCCAGGTTGAACGCCTTGATCTGCGGGTCGCCATTCTTCACGCCGACCCGATCCCACGTCGCCTCTCGAGGGTCGCCAGGAAAGTAGGCGTTATTGGTGGCTTTTTCGTTCCAGCTGGCATCGCCACGCTTGCGGGCGTCAGCCGAAAGATGCAGAAAGCCGCCGTCACCAAGTTCGAAGCCGGTGTCCCCTTCGAACTTGGTCACTTCGCCTTCACCGCTGTACAGCTTGCCGTACGTCACCCCCAGATGGCCGCCCTCGGCGCTGGATTTGAGAATTACGTTGATCACCCCGGCAATCGCATCCGAGCCGTATTGCGCAGCGGCACTGTCCTTGAGCACCTCGATGCGCTCCACTGCGCTGATCGGGATCATGTCGATGTCCACCGAGTTCGCACCGCTGCTGTCAGTCGAGCCATTGGCGGGCAGGGCGCTGTTATGGCGGCGTTTGCCATTGACCAGCACCAGCGTATAGGCCGGTGCCAGGCTGCGGTTAGACAATGGGCGGATGGTCGAGTTATAGCCCGCGACGTTGGTCCCATAGTTGAACGAAGGCAGCAGTTTGGCGATGGCTTCGGTCAGGTCGGCGCGACCGGTTTTCAGTAGCTGGTCGCTGGTTACGATATCAATCGGAGCCGGGCTTTCAGTCACTGTGCGCTGAGTGCCGCGAACTCCGGTGGAAATCACCGTAACCTTTTCCAGACGGGCGTCATCGTCGAGGGTTTCATCGGCGGCCTGAACCGGGTTCATCAGGCCAAAGCCGACAAGCGCTATGCTTTTGATCAACGGATTGCGCAGGGCGTGGCGGGGAGCGTGAGCGGGTAAGACCATGACGGAGTGATCCTTGGGTAATGCTGAGAGAGTTCTGGGCACCTCCACAAGGCAAGGGTCGGTTTGCTGGCGAATATAGAGTTATGAAACGAGCCTGTGAAAGGCCTTTTGGTTATATGTTAATTGTAAAAATATTGAATTATATATATTTATTATATGTTTTATATGCATTTAAAGATTTGCGCACGGGTGGTCGATAACGGCGCTTGAGGGTGATAAAGCTGTCTGTGCTGTTTTGTCGCACGACGTATTGCAGCCCATGAGGCCGACGTTTGCACGCCTGCTCATGGTTTGAAACAGGATTGGCGGTATTCCCCATTGTCCTTGAGTGGTAAATTCGCCGCCTTTGAATGTGTCAGAACCCACGCGCATAACCCTTCAGGGGACGCAAGACATGACGTACCAACCGACCCGCCGCGAGGTGGTCACAGGCCTCTCGTTGCTGAGCCTCGGCCTGCTGGCTGGCTGCGGCAATTCCAATGCATTGCCGTTCAAGCACGGCAAAGACATGAGCAACGAGATAGTTGGCCGCAACTTCCGACTCAAGGATTCGCAAGGCAACGTTCAGACCCTGTCGAGTTTTCGTGGCCTGATGCCGATGATCTTCTTCGGCTTCACCCAATGCCCGGCCATTTGCCCGACGGCACTGGCGCGAGCTGCACAGATCAGAAAGCTGATGGGCGAAGAGGGCAAGACCCTCCAGGTAGTGTTCATTACCCTCGACCCGGAGCGTGATACGCCCGAGGTGATCGACGCCTATGTGAAAGCTTTCGATCCGACCTTTGTCGCCCTGTCCGGTACGCTTGAAGAAACGGCCGCAACGGCCAAGGAGTTCGGCGTATTCTTCGAGAAGGTCCCGCTGGGTGACACCTACACGATCTCGCATACCGCCACCAGTTATGTTTACGACACCCGCGGCGTGCTGCGCCTGGGCTTGTCGCACAGGCTGTCCGCACAACAATGCACTGAAGATCTGCTCACTTTGATGGAAGTATGCTGATGACCGTTCTGATTCGTAACGTCGCAAAGCCGCTGTTGCTGACCCTTTCGCTGCTGGGCCTGAGCGCTCAGGCGCTGGCCGAAACCAAAGTCGATGACGTCTGGGTGCGCGCCACCGTGCCGGGCCAGTCAGCCACGGGTGCGTTCATGCGCATCACCTCGGACACGGACAGCAAGCTGGTCGACGTTGCATCACCCGTTGCGAAAACCGTGCAGATCCATGAGATGAGCATGAAAGGCGAAGTGATGAGCATGCAGCGCGTCAACTCGGTCGACCTGCCGGCCGGCAAACCGGTGATGCTCGATTCCGACGGCTACCATGTGATGTTCATGGGCTTGGCCGCGCAGGTCAAAGAGGGTGATCAGGTGCCTCTGACCCTGACCGTGGAAGATGCCAAGGGCGTGAAAGAGTCGATTCAGGTCACCGCTGTTGCAAAGTCACTGACCAGCGACGAGCACAGCGGGCATGGTGATCACAGCGGTCATTGAGCCTGATCTACCTGACGGCTATCGTTCCTCACGCTCGGGCGTGGGAATGCCTCTCGTGACGCTCCGCGTCACAACTCTGCGCCGCACTGCAATTCAAGAGCGGACGCAGAGCGTCCAGAACGGCATGCGACGCGAAGCGTCGCACGATAGTTGAGGTTATCGTTACTCACGCTCTCGCATCACAGGTCTGCGCTGATTTATATATTCACTTAAAGTCTAACCAGCGAACCAAATATTCTTTTCAGGAACAAGCTTCTTTCAGCGATGATTGCCTTGCCACATCAACTTTGGAAAGGTGACTGATACCAACAGAACCTGGATTTTTATCATGAAAATGCAGGAGTGTATCAATGGGCAATGTCCAGACCGCAGCCAGCGCACATGATGTGCCTTGGCGCCAGACGCCGAGTGGCGACCTGGTCGATCTGGGGCGTCCTTTCCGTGCGCCTCTGGCGTTATCGCGGTTGCAAAGCACCCCAAAACCCATACTCGGACGACGCGAAGCCATTCTGCTCGGTGCACTGGCGCTGGTATTTCATGGCGCGGTCATCTACTGGTTGAGCCAGAACCCGACACCCGCATTGCCGGTCGTGCCGCCGGAAATTCCACCGATGACCATCGAGTTCTCTCAGCCCGCGCCGCCGGTCGTGGAAACACCGCCGCCACCGCCCGAGCCTGTCGTGCAGCCGGTGGTCGAGCCGCCGCCCCCGGTCGAAGATGAACTGGCAGTCAAGCCGCCACCACCCAAACCGATTCCCAAACCCAAGCCGCAGCCGCCCAGGCCGGTGGTCAAACCGGTCGTCAAGCCAGTGGCGAAACCGGTCGAGCAACCCGCACCACCCGTGCCCGCGCCACCGGTCGCTGCGCCCGCCGCTCCCGCACCGCCCGCGCCAAAACCGGTAACTCCGGCTTCTGCCAGCGCTGGCTACCTGCGCAACCCGGCACCGGAATACCCGTCGCTGGCCATGCGTCGCGGCTGGGAAGGCACTGTTCTGCTGCGCGTTCATGTATTGGCCAGCGGCAAGCCTGGCGAGATTCAGATACAGAAAAGCAGCGGCCGCGATCAATTGGATGACGCAGCGCTTGCAGCGGTGAAACGCTGGAGCTTTGTGCCCGCCAAGCAGGGCGATGTCGCTCAGGACGGCTGGGTCAGCGTGCCCATTGATTTCAAGATCAAATGAGTTTTCAGGATCAAATAAGGCTTTAAGACCAAACAACCCGCTATTCGATTGACCTTGCGAGCTACCTGAACCAAAGGCGCGTCGCTACACACTCCATGCCTTGTCCAGACTTTGTTCAGAGAGAGCTGCGCCATGAACCTACTTGCTTCGCCTTTTGAATCCATCGAACACGCGGTCATCTGGCTGCTGGTGATCTTCTCCGTTGCCACCTGGGGTCTTGCTTTGCTCAAGGGCGTGCAGTTCTCGCGCCTGAAGTCCCAGGACCGCAAGTTCCACAAGCAATTCTGGGCTGCATCGAGCCTGGATTCGGCCGCGCAGCTGGCTCAGGAACAGCCCGGCGCTGCGGCTCGTGTTGCGCTGGCCGGTTACGCCGCCATTCAAGTGCCGGACGGCGCGCAGGCCAACGACCTCAGTCAGTCCATCAATCATCAGGACCGCCTTGAGCGTGCCCTGCGTCAGCAGATCGTTCGGGAGCGTCGCTCGCTGGAAACCGGCCTGGCGATTCTCGCCAGTATTGGCAGCACCTCGCCCTTTATCGGCCTGTTCGGTACGGTCTGGGGCATTATGTCGGCGCTCAAGGGCATCAGTGCTGCCGGTTCCGCAAGCCTGGAAACCGTTGCCGGTCCGATCGGCGCAGCGCTGGTGGCAACCGGTGTCGGCATCGCCGTCGCCGTGCCTGCGGTGCTGGTCTACAACTACTTCCTGCGGCGTCTGAAACTGACCGCTGCGGACCTGGATGACTTCGCCCATGACTTCTACAGCCTGGCGCAGAAGAGTGCATTCCGCGTGCTGCTGCATCCGGTCCTGAGATCTGGTGCTACAGGCGGGCAGGCCGGGCAGAAAGTGAAGGAGGCGTCCTGAGATGGCTTTTTCCACACAAGACACCGATGAAGTGCTGAGCGAGATCAACGTCACGCCGCTGGTGGACGTGATGCTGGTACTGCTGGTGGTGTTCATCGTGACCGCGCCGCTGCTGACCAACTCGATCCCGATCAACCTGCCCAAGACCGAATCGGTTGCGCCAGTGGAGCAGAAAGACCCACTGGTGGTGAGTATCGACGGGCAGGGCAAGCTGTTCATCAACAAGGATGAAATTCAACCAGATCTGTTGGAAACCAGCCTCAAGGCGGCCAAGGACAAGGCCCCTGACGTGCGCGTGCAGTTGCAGGCGGACAATGGCGTGAATTACGGCGAAGTGGCACGAGCCATGGCTTCCATCGAACGCGCAGGCATCACCAAACTGTCGGTAATTACTGCCAAATAAGCGCTTTTTCGTCCATCAGCTTCATCAGTTTTGGGCCGCATCCTCAGGCAGGTGCGGCCTTTTTTTGTCCGCGTTTCAGGCATTTTTCAGCCTGGACACAAAGATAGATTCTTATTCTTTATTGGTATTTAAAAATTTAAATCAATGTCATTAAGCTATAAAACATCGGACCTCCGGAACACCAATCAGACACTGTAATGATCGCCACCGTCCGCCGCACGGATCGCTCGTTGTAACCAGAACAGAGTTTCTGGATCAAGGATTTTCAAGGGGTAGTGGTATGGGGAATTTCAAACGCAGTGTATTGGCCACGGCGATTTTTTCAGCCAATTTGCTGAGCGTCGCAGGCATCAGTGCAAGCGCCCAGGCTGCACAGGCAACAGATGAACAAAACAACCAAAGCGCATCCACCCTGGGCACGGTAATCGTTACCGGCACACGGGCGCAGGAGCGCACAGCCAGTGCCTCGCTGTCGCCCATCGATGTAATTTCCGGTGACAGCCTGCGCAGTTCCGGCTCCAGCGAATTGGGCACGGTGCTGGCGCGCTTGATCCCTTCGATCAATTTTCCGAGGCCCAGCCTGGTGGACGGTGCCGAGCTGACCCGACCGGCGCAATTGCGCGGCCTGTCGCCGGATCAGGTGCTGGTGCTGGTCAATGGCAAGCGTCGCCACACATCGGCCTTCGTTAACCTGGGCGGGGCGGTCGGACGCGGTTCGGCACCTGCCGACCTGAACGCCATTCCGCTGTCCGCCATCGACCACATCGAAGTGCTGCGCGACGGTGCTTCAGCGCGTTACGGTTCCGATGCGATTGCCGGGGTAATCAACATCATCCTCAAGAGCGCCGATCATGGCGGGTCGATTTCCAGCAAATACGGTCAGTACAAGAAGGGCGACGGGATTCAGCGTCAGGTGTCCGGTAACACCGGTTTCGCGCTGGGCGACAACGGCACGTTGAACCTGTCGGGTGAAGGCTCCAACAACGACTACACCAACCGTGCCGGCGATGATCTTCGTACTTCCAGCATAGGCTCCACGACTTACGGTCAGCAGGTGTTCCGTCAGGGGGAGCCGCAAACCCGCGAAGGCAAGTTGCAATACAACGCCGAGTACAGCTTCAACGATGCGGCGGAGTTCTACAGCTTCGGTGGCTACAGCAAGCGCCGTGGTGAAACTGCCGCGTTTTATCGACCGAGCAACGCCTCCAACAATATCGCTGCGATTTACCCCAACGGTTATCTGCCACTGATTAACGGCACGCTGGAGGACACTTCTCTGGTAGCGGGGTTACGCGGCGAACTGGCGGATGACTGGCACTACGACGTGTCTGCCAACTACGGGAAAAACACCTATGAACTGCGCACTAAAACCATCAATACGTCACTGGGACTGAACACGCCGCGCTCGTTCGATAACGGCACGCTGACCAACGATCAGAAGCAACTTAGCTTCGACCTGTCGCGGGAGTTCAGCGCGGCGTGGTTGCCTTATCCGGTATCGGTTGCGTTTGGCGCGGAATACCTGCGTCAGGGTTATCAGATCGAAGCGGGGCAGGCCGAGTCGTATTTTCAGACCGGGAGTTCCGGGCTGGGCGGTTTCCGCGCCGCCGATGCAGGCAGCTACTCGCGACACAATTTCGCCCAGTATCTGGATGTGGAAACCAACCTGACCGAGAAGCTCGGTGTGTCGGCTGCCGTTCGCCACGAGGACTACAGCGATTTTGGCTCCAACGTCAGCGGCTCGCTCTCGGCACGTTATGACTTCACCCCGCAGGTGGCCTTGCGAGGCAGCGTATCGACGGGCTTCCGCGCACCTTCACTGGCGCAGCAGAATTTCACCTTCACCTCGTCACAACTGATTGGCAACACTGTCCAGGAAGCGGGCACGTTCCCGGCCGGCAGTAACGTTGCGCAACTGTTGGGGGCCGAAGACCTCAAGCCCGAAAAGTCGCGCAACTACAGCCTGGGCCTGGTGCTCCAGCCACTGGACAGCCTGACTGTAACGGCCGACGTCTACCGCATAGACATTCAGGACCGTATCTCGCTGTCCTCTAACCTGGTGCTCAACGACACGGCCATCAACTACCTGCGCAGCAATGGCGTGGGTGATATCAACTACACCAGCGCGCGCTATTTCACCAACGCCACAGACACCAGTACCGACGGTGTCGATCTGGTCGCCAATTATCGTTACCAGTTCGATAACGGCGTGAGCTGGAACAGCACAGTGGGCTACAACTACAACCACACCAAAGTCACCGACGTGAAAGCCAACCCGGCGATTCTCGATCAGTTAGGGGTGAATCTGGTTCGGGTGGATCGCAGGGAGCGCATCGGTCTGCTGGGAGATACCACCCCGCAGCACAAACTGACGCTGGGCAATGATCTGACTTTCGGTAACTGGGCACTGCATTCCAATCTGGTTCGCTACGGCGAGTTCACCAGCTACCAGGCCGACAAGGTCAACGACCAGACCTTCAGCGCTGCGTGGCTGCTGGACCTCGCAGTAGACTACAAACTCAAGAACTGGGTCTTCACCCTGGGCGGTGATAACGTCACCGACAAGTACCCCGAAAAGCTCAACGACTTCTCGTCCAGCGGCGGCAACCTGGCTTACAGCACGTTCTCGCCTTACGGGTATAGCGGGGCGTTTTACTACGGCAAGGTGACGTACAACTGGTAATTTGATTTGTTGCTGATTGTCGTCCCAATGCTTCGCGTTATGCATAAGTCCGCTCTTGATTCTGGCCGAAGGCCGTGGGAGCGGACCGGGCGACGCTCCCACGCCCTCCGGGCAGAAGCCCGTCATCCGGACTTGTCTATGCGCCGAGCGACTGTTGCGTATAAGGATCAGTGCGAGAACTCAACTGCCCTGCAACGGGGTGGCATCCTGAAAGAAGTAATCCTTCCACGACGCTGGCTTGTTCTTGATCGCGCCGACGCGGTACAGAAACTCGGCCAGCGGGTAAGTGTTCTTCGGCGTGATGGTGAACTGAAACTCCGGCTGATCAATGATCTTCAACAGTTCGGCACGGTCGATCTTCGCTTTGGTGACGCGCAGGTAGATGTCGGCTGCGGCACCGATGTCTTTACTAACGAAAGCTTCTGCCTCGGCCAGCGCTTCGATGAAGGCCTTGTAGGTTTTCGGGTTTTCGTTGCGAAATTTCTCGGTGGCGAACAGTACGGTGGGAGAGTTAGGCCCCAGCAGGTCATAGGTATTGAGCACTACATGCACGTTGGGGTTTTTCAGTTCCTGATCCTGATAAGGCGGGTTGGAAAAGTGCCCGGTCAACTCGGTGCCGCCAGCGATCAGGCTGGCGGCGGCGTCCGGGTGCGGCAAGCTCAGGGTGTACTTGTCCAGGCGTGCGTATTCCTTGTCGCCCCAGAGTTTCGCGGCGGCGAACTGCAGGTAGCGTGACTGCACTGAAACACTGACTGCCGGCACCGCGATGCGGTCCTTTTCGGTGAAGTCGGCGATGGTTTTGACGTTGGGGTTATTGCTCACCAGGTAATACGGGAAGTTGCCCAGCGACGCGACCGCCTTGACGTTCTGCCTGTCCTTGGTGCGGTCCCAGATGGTCAGCAACGGGCCGACCCCGGCACCGGCTACATCGATGGAGCCCGACAGCAGCGCATCGTTGACCGCCGAACCTCCGGACAATTGGGTCCAGTCCACCTTGATCTCCAGGCCGTCTTGCTTGCCGTGTTTCTCGATCAATTGTTGATCGCGCACCACGTTTAGCAGCAGGTAGACGATGCCGAACTGCTCGGCAATGCGAATTTCGCCTTCAGCCTGTGCACTGGCGGGCGCAATCAGCGTTCCGGTCAACAGCGCAGCACCAAGCCCGATGGCCGCTGCGAGGCGGCTGAAACGGGGTAGAAAGGGGGCAGGTTTTGACATACATGGCTCCAAAGCGAAAACGGAATTTTATGGAGCATATCGCTATATAAGAATTTATTTAAATAACCTTAATGAATATGAATAGACCGCCTGATGCGCTTGGGAAGCCTGTACACCAGTCGTTCTTAATATTCTTATTTTTTATAATTAGCTTAGAAGTAAATGTGATTTTTAATTGATTTGTAATGCGCCTAGTCTGGCTGGCCAGTCAGCAGTCACCAAGGAGCAACATTATGAGCAACGTCAGCGCTTTGCCACTCCAGCCAGGTACGCCGTCGGGTGGCGGCAGTGTGCGTGACAGGGTTTCGCCGCAAGAATGGGAAGTCCGGGTCAAGTTGGCGGCGGCCTATCGGCTGGCCGCGCTCAAGCGCTGGACCGACCATATCTATACACACTTCTCGGCGCGGGTGCCGGGGCCGGACGAGCACTTTCTGATCAACGCGTTTGGCCTGCTGTTCGATGAAATTACCGCATCCAATCTGGTCAAGGTCGACATCGACGGCACGATTGTCGATGACCCGACAGGGCTGGGTATCAACTACGCCGGTTACGTGATTCACAGTGCCATTCACGCTGCGCGGCATGACCTGCAAGCGGTGCTGCACACCCACACCCGTGACGGTATCGCAGTGTCGGCGCAAAAGGACGGGCTGCTGCCGATCTCCCAGCACTCTATTGCCTTCTCCGGGCGCGTGGCCTATCACGGTTACGAAGGCATTGCGCTGGACCTGAGCGAGCGTGAACGACTGGTCGCGGATCTGGGTGACAAGAGCGTGATGATCCTGCGCAATCACGGCTTGCTCACCGGCGGTGTGAGTGTAGAGCACGCGTTCCAGCAACTGCATGCCCTCGAGTACGCCTGCAATATTCAGATTGCAGCGCAGTCTGCCGGCAACGTTGAGCTGGTGTTTCCGCCCCGGGAGGTCATCGCCAAAGTGGAAGAGCAGGCCAAGGCCATCAAGGACGGCCATGGTCCGGGTGTCGCCCGACACTGGAATGCGCTGATCCGAGAGCTGGAGCGTAGCGGCACCGATTACCGGGACTGAGCCTGCAACACAGTGATGCGAGGCGCTTGGGGTTGGTGTAGTGTGCGCAGCCAAAACAAGGGGCGCACACATGCAAGACCTGCTGAACGAAATCCTCGATGAAGTAAGACCCTTGCTTGGTCAAGGCAAGGTGGCCGATTACATTCCGGCACTGGGCGGGGTTCGGCCTGATCAACTGGGTATTGCGGTGTACGGCAACGACGGCCAGGTGTTTAGCGCCGGTGATGCTGAAACGCAGTTTTCGATACAGAGTATTTCCAAGGTGTTCAGCCTGGTGCAGGCCATCGGGCACTCCGGTGAGGACATCTGGCAGCGCCTGGGGCACGAGCCCTCCGGCCAGCCGTTCAACTCGCTGGTGCAGCTGGAATTCGAACGGGGCAGGCCGCGCAACCCGTTCATCAACGCCGGCGCGCTGGTGATCTGCGACATCAATCAGGCACGGTTTGCGGCACCGTCGCTGTCAATGCGTGACTTCGTTCGACGCTTGTGCGGCAACCGGGCGATCACCTCCGATTCCAAAGTTGCGGAATCCGAATACCAGCACCGTTCGCGCAACGCCGCGGCGGCCTATCTGATGAAGTCCTTCGACAATTTTCATGGTGATGTGGAAGACGTGCTGCGCAGCTATTTCCACCATTGCGCGCTGAGCATGAATTGCATTGATCTGGCCAAGGCATTCGGTTTTCTGGCCAATCAGGGCTTCTGCACTCACAGCGGCGAGCAGATACTCACCGCACGCCAGGCCACTCAGGTCAATTCGATCATGGCTACCAGCGGTCTTTACGACGAAGCCGGCAACTTTGCCTATCGCGTCGGCCTGCCGGGCAAGAGCGGAGTTGGGGGTGGTATCGTTGCGATTGTGCCGGAGCGCGCTTCGGTCTGTGTGTGGTCCCCGGAGTTGAACGCGGCGGGCAATTCCCTTGTCGGTATGGCTGCGCTGGAAAAACTCAGCGCGAGGATCGACTGGTCGGTGTTTTAAAGCCTTCTGAAGCGAACGGTGCTGTAAAGCGCGAACCTGGCAGGAGTCATGGATTGAATCGAAGGCTAAGCAAATCGCTCATGCTCAGCGTCGGGCTGCTGGTGCTGGCAGGTTGTGGCACCCAGCGTGTGCAGGAACCCGAACTGAGCCCGGAACAGGCGCGTGCGCAGATCGTGCGCCTGATGCCTGCCAATGCCACGGATCGGCAGGCGTGGGCAACGGATATCCATGCCGCATTTGCCGCGCAGAAAATTCCGATGACCACCGAAAATCTGTGCTCGGTATTGGCCGTGACCGAACAGGAGTCAACCTTTCAGGTCGATCCTGCGGTGCCGGACATGGGCCGCATTGCCCGTGCCGAAATAAACCGCCGCGCCGCGCGCCTGCATATCCCCAATGCGTTGATAGCTACTGCATTGCGCGTACGTTCACCCGATGGCAAGACCTACGGCAAGCGGCTCGATTCAGCCCGTACAGAGAAAGACCTCAGCGCGATCTTTGATGATTTCATCGGCATGGTGCCGCTGGGCCAGACACTGTTCGGCAATTTCAACCCGGTCAAGACCGGCGGCCCGATGCAGGTCAGCATCGCCTTTGCCGAGAAGCATGCGGAAGATTATCCCTACACGGTGGATGGCTCGATCCGACGTGAAGTCTTTACTCGTCGTGGTGGCATGTATTTCGGTATCGCTCATCTGTTGGGTTACCCGGTGAACTACACCCAGTCCCTGTATCGCTTTGCCGACTTCAATGCTGGCTGGTACGCCAGTCGCAATGCCGCGTTTCAGAACGCGGTGAGTCGTGCGACCGGCATCGAGCTGGCGCTTGATGGCGATCTGATTCGTTTCGACTCCACCTCGCCAGGCGCCACCGAGTTGGCAGTGCGAACCCTGGCTGATCGGCTGGGCATGAACAAGTCACAGATATGGAACCAGCTCAAGCAGGGCGATACCCTGGAGTTCGAAGAGACCGATCTGTACAGCAAGGTGTTCGCACTGGCGGACAAGGCAGCGGGCAAGCCCTTGCCAAGAGCCATCCTGCCCGGCATCACCCTGAAAAGCCCGAAAATCACCCGCAACCTGACCACCGCCTGGTTCGCCGAGCGCGTCGACGACCGCCGCGAACGCTGCGTACAGCGCGCACCGAAGTGAGGGTGAGTTCTAAAAAGCCGCTCAGAAAGGCGTGCCGACGCGGAGCGTTGCACGATAGTTACGGTTATCGTTCCGTACGCTCCAGCGTGGGAATGCAGTTCTGGACGCTCTGCGTCCGCTCTTGAGAGGGCTGCGCGGTGAGACATCTGGTGGTTTCGGCCCTTTATTCAAGCTCTTCAGGACTTTTTTAAGCGTATGCCGGTTTTCAAACGCTTCTCGTCGTTTATGCAGCAGGCCTTGCGCGCGATGCATCTGGTCTGGACCACCTCCCGAGCGCTGTCCATCGGCCTGATCGTTGCCACGCTGGTGGCAGGCTTGCTGCCCGCGCTGGCCGCCTGGCTGGGGCAGCGGATTGTCGATGCGGTGGTCAGTGCCATGCAACTGCATGCCAGCACTGGCGAGGCGCCTCTATGGCCGGTGTTGCGTTATGTATCGCTGGATGCCGGAGTGCTGGCCCTGCTGGCAGCGGCACAGCGCGGGCTCTCAGTGCAGCAGGCACTGTTGCGGGTGTTGCTGGGGCAGAAGGTCAATACCCTGATTCTGGAGAAAGCCCAGACCCTGTCACTGTCGCAGTTCGAGGATTCGGAGTTCTACGACAAGCTGGTACGAGTCCGGCGCGAAGCCTCGACCCGGCCGCTGGCGCTGGTGACCAAGTCACTGGGCCTGATGCAAAACCTCATTTCCCTGATCAGTTTCGCCGTGTTGCTGGTGCATTTCTCGCCCTGGGCGCTGCTGATTCTGGTGGTAGGGGCATTGCCGGTGTTTTTTGCCGAGGCGCATTTCTCCGGGGATGCATTTCGGCTATTCACTCGCCGTGCTCCGGAAACCCGGCGGCAGAATTACATCGAAACGCTGCTTTCTCACGAAGGCTATATCAAGGAGGTCAAGCTGTTCGGCTTCGCGCCGCTGCTGCTCAAACGTTATCGCGACACCTTTGAACGGTTGTACGCCGAAGACCGCCGTCTGACCGTGCGCCGGGATGGCTGGGGCTTTCTGCTCGGCTTGCTGGGCACTGCTTCGTTCTATCTGGCGTACGCCTGGGTGGTGGTCGATGCGGTGCATGGGCGCATTACCTTGGGGCAGATGACCATGTACCTGGTGCTGTTCAAGCAGGGGCAGGCCGCTGTGAGCAGCAGCCTGAGTGCGATCAGTGGTTTGTACGAGGATGGGCTGTACCTCGCCGACCTGTACATTTACCTCGGCCAGCCGGTCACGCCGTCTGCCGGCAGCCTGACCCAGGGTGCACTGCCCGGCGATGGCATGCGTTTCGAGAACGTAAGCTTCACTTATCCGGGCACCAGCCGTGCGGCACTGGAAAACATCGATCTGCATCTTGCACCGGGTCGTAGCGTGGCGCTGGTGGGCGAGAACGGCTCGGGGAAGACCACCCTGATCAAGTTGCTGACGCGCCTTTATCAGCCCGACCAAGGCCGCATTCTGCTGGATGGTAGCGATCTGCAGGAGTGGGACGAAGACGCCCTTCGTTCACGCATCGGCGTGATTTTTCAGGACTTCATTCGCTATCAGTTTCTGGTCGGTGAAAACCTCGGGGTCGGCGACACCCAGGCCTTTCACGACGAAACCCGCTGGCGCGAAGCCGCTGCGCAAGGCATGGCAGCGCAGTTTATCGAACAGCTCGACAAGGGTTACGCTACACAATTGGGTCGCTGGTTCGCAGGCGGTCAGGAGCTGTCCGGCGGGCAGTGGCAGAAAATCGCGCTGTCACGCGCCTACATGCGTCGCGATGCCGATATTCTGATTCTCGATGAGCCCACTGCCGCGCTGGATGCCGGGGCAGAAGCTGCGGTATTCGAGCATTTTCGGGAGTACGCCAAGGGACGCATGACGCTGCTGATTTCCCACCGTTTTTCCAGTGTGCGCAACGCCGAACATATCGTCGTGCTGGAGCATGGGCGGGTGCTGGAGCGCGGTGATCACGACAGCCTGATTGCCGCCGCAGGGCGCTACGCCGCGCTGTTCGATCTGCAGGCGCAAGGCTATCGCTAGATAAAAAGTGTTGCAGTGAATGACCAGTCGGCGTTTTATGGGAGCCCTGTTTCAAGCTGTATCTTTTTGAATCAAACGGAGACATCGATGCAATTTCGTAAATTGGGCAAAACCGATCTGTCGGTCAGCGCGATCTGTCTGGGCACCATGACCTGGGGCGAGCAGAACACCCAGGATGAAGCATTCGAACAGATTCGTATGGCCAAGGATGCCAAGGTCAACTTCCTCGACACGGCAGAAATGTACCCGGTGCCGCCGCGTGGCGAGACGTATACCAAGACCGAAAGCATCATCGGCGAGTACTTCAAGAAGTACGCTGACCGCAATGACTGGGTGCTGGCCAGCAAGGTCGTCGGTCCAGGTCGCATGGATCATATCCGCGATGGCAATCCGCGGCTTGACCGCAAGAACATCACTGCGGCGCTGGAAGCCAGCCTCAAGCGTCTTAATACCGATTATCTGGACCTGTACCAGCTGCACTGGCCGGATCGCAAGACCAACTTCTTCGGCGTGCTGGGTTACACCCACGACCCGGATGATCAGGCTGTCGAAATCGAAGAAACCCTGTCGGTACTGGGCGATCTGGTCAAGGCGGGCAAGATTCGCCACTTTGGCCTCTCCAATGAAACGCCGTGGGGCACCCAGCGCTTTCTGCACCTGGCCGAAACCCTCGATCTGCCGCGTGCCGTCTCGATACAGAACCCCTACAACCTGCTTAATCGCACCTTTGAGGTCGGTCTGGCGGAGATCGCCATTCGCGAACAGATCGGCTTGCTGGCCTATTCGCCACTGGCGTTCGGTGTGTTGGCTGGCAAGTATCTGGACGGCGCACGTCCGGCCGATGGCCGCCTGACCCTGTTCGAGCGTTTCCAGCGCTACAACAACCCGCAGGCGGTCAGCGCCACCGCCAAATACGTCGCGCTGGCCCGCGAACACGGCCTGGACCCGTCGCAGATGGCGCTGGCCTACGTCACCAGCCGTCCGTTCGTAACCAGCAATATCATTGGTGCCACGAAACTGGATCAACTGAAGATCAATCTGGAGAGCATCGACGTCACGCTGTCCGATGAGGTCATCGCCGGTATCGAAGCCATTCATACCGCTCAGCCCAACCCGGCCCCCTAAGCCGAACTGAACTTACTTTCAGCCTCGTCAGTCAGCACTAGTACGCTTACTCCGAGGCTGAAATTCGATGCACATCTCACTCAAGCAACAAGTCGCAATCGTTACCGGCGCCAGTTCCGGTCTGGGCGCAGGTGCCGCGCGAGCGCTGGCAGACGCCGGTGCAGCGGTGGTGATCAATTACAACTCCAAGGCTGAACCTGCCGAGAAGCTGGCTGAAGAGATTCGTGCAGCGGGCGGTCGTGCCCTCGCTGTCGGGGCCGACGTGTCGAAAGAAGCAGACGTCGAGCGCCTGTTTGCGCAGACCATCGAGCACTTTGGCGCATTGGACATCCTGGTCGCCAACTCGGGCCTGCAAAAAGACGCAGCCATCGTCGACATGAGCCTGGAAGACTGGAACACCGTCATCAACGTCAACCTGACCGGGCAATTTCTTTGCGCCCGCGCTGCGTTGCGCCAGTTCATCAAGCAAGGCATGCGCCCTGATGTGTCCCGGGCGATGGGCAAGATCATTCACATGAGTTCGGTGCACCAGTTGATCCCGTGGGCCGGGCATGTCAATTACGCTGCATCCAAAGGCGGCGTCGATCTGTTGATGCGCAGCATTGCTCAGGAAGTCGGCGAGCTGAAAATTCGCGTCAACAGCGTCGCGCCGGGTGCTATTCGCACTCCGATCAATGCCGACGCGCGCAAGGGCGACGCCGAGAAAGAAATGCTCAAACTGATCCCTTATGGCCGTATCGGTGAGCCCGAAGACGTCGCCAATGCCGTGCTCTGGCTGGCCTCCGATGCCTCGGACTATGTGCACGGCACCACCCTGTACATCGACGGCGGGATGACCCTTTATCCGGAGTTCCGTGGCAATGGCTGATTTTCCCCTGGAAGCGCAAAACCATATTGAAGACCACGGCATCATTGGCGATATGCGCAGCGCCGCGTTGATCGCCGACACCGGCAGCATTGATTTCTGCTGCTGGCCGGATTTCGACAGTCCGTCGATTTTCACCGCGCTGCTGGATACGCCCGATGCCGGGATCTTTCAACTGGCACCTGACTTGCCGGATGCCAGAAGATTGCAGATTTACCTGCCGGACACCAACGTCTTGCAGACCCGCTGGATTTCCGGGCAGGCCGTGGTGGAAGTCACCGACCTGATGCCTATTGGTGAAGATCAGGACGATCTGCCGCGCATCGTGCGCAGGGTTCAAGTGCGTTTTGGCGAGGCTACGATTCGCATGCGCTGCCGGGTACGCATGGACTACAGCCGAGCAGAAACCAGCGCGCGTATTGATGGCCAGGACATCTGTTTCGAGGCCGAAGGGCAGCCGGGCATGCGCTTGTCGGCCGCTACGCCGCTACAGTTGGAGCAGCAGGACGCTGTGGCCGAGTTTCACATGCACAAAGGCCAGACCATCGAGTTCATTCTTGGCGGTATCGATGACCCGAACGTGGCCGCAGGCAAATGCTCGCGCTATTTCGACGACACGCTGAAATTCTGGCGGCGCTGGGCCGGGCAATCGCAATACAAGGGCCGCTGGCGTGAAATGGTCACCCGCTCGGCGCTGGCGCTCAAACTGCTGACCTCGCGCAAGCATGGCGGCATTGTCGCAGCCGCGACGTTCGGTCTGCCCGAAACCGAGGGCGGCGAGCGCAACTGGGACTACCGTTATACCTGGATCCGCGACGCTTCGTTCACGGTGTATGCCTTCATGCGCCTGGGCTATACCGACGAGGCCAATGCGTTCATGGGGTGGGTGCGCGGGCGGCTCGACGACTGCTGTGAGCAGACCGAGAAACTCGGCATTCTGTATGCCCTCGATGGCCACGCAGAACTGCCGGAAGACAATCTCGATCATTTGTCCGGCTACGGCGGCGCTCAGCCGGTACGCATCGGTAATGAAGCCTACAAGCAGGTTCAGCTGGATATCTATGGCGAACTGATGGACGCCGTGTACCTGGCCAACAAGTATGGCGACGCTATTTCCCATGATGGCTGGCAACATGTTGTGCGTCAGGTCGACTACGTGTGCGAACACTGGAACGATCGCGACGTAGGCATCTGGGAAATGCGCGGTGGCGACCAGCATTTTCTGCATTCGCGTCTGATGTGCTGGGTGGCACTGGACCGGGCATTGCGCCTGGCATTCAAACGCTCGCTGTCGGGGCCCTTCGAGCGCTGGACCAAAGTACGCGAAGAGATCCACAACGACATCTGGGAAAACTTCTGGAGTGAAGACCTGGGCCACTTCGTGCAGCACAAGGGCAGCCGCAATCTGGACGCCTCGATGTTGCTGATGCCGCTGGTGCGCTTTGTCGGTGCCAATGACCCGAAGTGGCTGGCGACGCTGGATGCCATCGAAGCAGCACTGGTGCGTGACGGGATGGTGTTCCGCTATCGCAACGATGATGATCACGATGACGGTCTGGCAGGCGAAGAGGGCGCATTCGTCGCCTGTTCGTTCTGGTACGTCGAATGTCTGGCCCGCGCCGGTCGGGTCGAGCAGGCGTATCTGGAGTTCGAACAATTGCTGCGTTACGCCAACCCGCTGGGTTTGTACGCCGAAGAATTCGACGCGCATGCTCATCATCTCGGTAACACACCGCAGGCCCTGAGTCATCTGGCGTTGATCAGTGCGGCCAGTTTTCTGGACCGCAAACTGGGCGGCGGGCAGGCGCTCTGGCAGCCTTGAGAGTGTGCGCGAACTGATCATGAATGAGAGTCAGAGGTTCATTCATGATCAGTTCGCCTGCAATGAATACCCTACCGGCTGTTCTTCCAGCCGGTAGTGCTGCGTAAGTGTCCCGCAATAGCTCAACCGTGGCAGATAGACGCCATCGCTGCTCAATACCGCGCGAATGGCGACGTTGTCGTCGCACATGGCCAGCCTGCGACCGGCAAGCAGCCCGACAGCTTGCCCGGAGCGCATTGCGCCCATCGGTGTCCAGTCGGCGATGATCAACGCATCTTTGGGCACGACCTGCTCATACGCGCGTACGAACTGCTCGGCAGAGCGGTCGCGCAGGTAAGGCACCATGAAATAACGGATATCGTCGCGATAGGGCAGCTTCTCCTTATGCTCAGGAAAATGTATGACCCCGTTTGCGTACAGTGAATACGCCAACAGAATCACCGTCGGCGAGGACAATACCGAGAGATTGAGCAAGATGCCGCGTGTCGAATTGCGTGGCAAAACCCGCCGCAGGTGGATCATGCCGATAATGCTCATCATCGCCACGCCGGGCAGAAAAAAGGTGAAACGGTCGGTCACGTTATAGGAAATGGCAAAAACCAGATTCAACAGCGCCGCGCTCCACAACAAACGCAGCCGACTCTCCTTGGGAAACAGCAGCAGCCCCGCCAACTGCGGCCCTATCAGCGACAGCAGCAACAGTATGGCTGCGTTCTTTTCCTCCAGAAGTTCGTCGAAACGCAACAGGCTGCCTTCCCACTCCGGCCCCGCAACGGTTGCGGAGGCACCGGTCAGGTAACGTCGCGCAATATCCAGCAGGCCCATTCCGCTGTTCAGGTCATTGAACACCGCAACAGCGGCTGCCGCGAAGCCGAGCATGAAGCCGGGCAGGGTGATCAAAACGCGCGCCTTATGCAGGTAAAGCACATGCAGGTACAGCGGCAGCAGGACCACGAAGGTCAGTTGATGAGTCGAGGCCGCCATTCCAGTCAGCACGCCAATCATGAACAGCTTTTTCAGCGGCGTCAGACGCTTGCTGTCATTGAACTGCAGTGTATAAGCCAGCAGTACGAACAGCGTGTGCAGCAGGTAAACCTCTGCTTTGGTCGACACCCAGAATATCCCGTGCGCCAATACCGTTGCTGCGCCAGCGAGTACAGCCTGACGTGGCCCGGCGCCGAGGCTTTGCGCCAGTCGATAGACGATCCATGCCAACGGCAGGAGCAGTAACGAATTCAACAGGCTGAGCGCGCGCGAGCCGAACAGTGTGAAGAATACCGAGTTGAGCAGTTGATAAAGCGGATGCTCCAGCGGTCCGAGCGACTGGCTGAAATAATGGCCCTCGCGGGCGTTGGCCAGAAACATGCCATTGTCCATCCATTGCACCGGCCCGCTGGAGGCCAGAAAACTTGCGGCGATGGCAGCACCTAGCAGAAACAGGGGCATGGCAATCGAGGTGCGCGAATCGGGTGGCATTGAACAGCTCCTCCGTGAGGTGAACAAAAGGTGGCGGGTGCCTGTTTTACTGCCTCAAGGCTGACGCCCCGGTGGTGCAGCGTTGAACCGGGAAAGCATCACGGCACCGATCGCCACCGCGAACCACAGGGTCGCCAGACGTATCAGCAGCGTGGCGGCAATCGCGTCAGCACCGGGCATGCCTTTGAACATCAGCAGCCCGACCATCACTGCTTCGGCACTGCCCAGTCCACCCGGCATGAAGCTCAACGCTCCGGCGAGCATTGCCAGGGCGTAGGTGAACACGGCAAACGTCAGTGGGATCTGCGCGCCCATCCAGCCAAGCATCCAGTAAAACGCCAATGCCTCGGCGCTCCAGGCAAGCAGGCTGAGCAGGCTGGCGGTCAGCAACACTCTCCCATGCAGGCATTGACGGGCGGCGAGCAGGATGTCGAACAGCTGCCGCCACAGCCTGCGCAGTCGTGTGCTCTTTTCGGTTGGCGGCGCACCTTGCATGTGCTTCAGTAAACGCCCCTGAGACAGCACCAGCAGCCCCGCCAGAACCAGCGCCAGGCCTATAAAGATCATGGGTTGCGCCTGCGGGTACCATGACAAACCAAACAGCGTCAGCAGCACGATAGCCAGCAGGTCGGACAGGCGTTCGCTGAAAAATGCAGCAAAACTTCGTGGGTACGGTACGCCCAGCGGCCTGAGCAATACGCCACGCAATGCTTCGCCTGCCTTGCCGGGCGTGGTTGTCAGAGCAAAGCCGGCGAGGTAGATGCGCAGGCTTTGCCGCCAGGCAAGCGGATGCCCCAGCACCTCAAGGTAAAGCTGCCAGCGTCCGAAGCGCAGCGCGTAATTGATTGCCGACATCAGCAAGACCAAGCCAATGCCCTGCGCCCCGACCTTGCCGGTTGCTGCGCTGACTGCCTGCCAGCCGCCCCACAGGGAAAAACCCAGATAGCCCAGCGCCGAGAGGACGACCGACAGCAGCGCCGCCCGATAGCGCCAGCCTGACAGCAGCGACATGTCGCTCAAAGGTCGAGCCTTTTGAATAATGGCTGTGGAATCGCGCGAATCACCCACATGATCCATGCCCAGAAGCCCGGCGCATAAAGGCTTGTAGACCGGCGCGCGATGCCCTTGACGATGCGCTCGGCAACAGCTTCCGGTTGCGCCACCAGCAAGGCAGGCAACGGCAAACCGTGGGTCATAGGCGTGTCGACAAAGCCTGGCTTGATGGTCACTACGTGTACGCCGAGCTTGAACATCCGCGCCTGCAACCCGTCGCAGAACGTCGAGACGGCAGCCTTGGCCGAGCCGTACAGGTAATTGGAAGGGCGTCCTCGATCACCTGCGACGGAGGAAAGCACCGCCAGTGTGCCGCAGCGCTGCACTTCAAAATGCCTGGCCAGCAGGGTCAGCAAGGCAATAACCGCTGCACCGTTGGTGATGAATTCCTGTATGGCCAGGCCTGCGTATTGCTCGCAGGCCTTCTGGTCGGGCAGGGTGCCGTGAGCCACCAGTACGATATCGATCTGCCCCAATGCAGCCAGACAGTCGGCCAGCATCGCCGGGTGCTCTGAAAAGTGCGTAACGTCCAGACGGTGAGTGTCGATACGTCCGGCACCGCGCGCCTTGAGATCGGCTGCATTGCTGTCGAGCTTCTCCACGTCGCGCGCCACCAGAAAGAAATCACAGCCCTGCGCAGCCCAGAGTCGGGCACAGGCGTGGGCGATGGCTGATGTCGCGCCGATGATCAGAATTTTTTTCATGGCATCACTCGTTTCCAGAAGCGGGACATCAAGGAAGGGTCACGCAGTGCTTCCAGTTGCTCCCAGGCTGGATAGGCCTGGCGGAAATCGCTCCCGGTCATATGCGCATCTTTTGCCGGATACAACCGTCCACCCGCGTCACGGACAATGGCATCCAGGCGTGGGAACAGTGTTTTGGCCAGCTCGCGCGTCTGCGAAAAATCCAGTGCCAGCGAAGTACCCGGCATCGGGAAGGACAGCACCCCCGGCGAAGCGATATCGCCGCAGCGCTTGAGTACCGCAAGGAATGAACCCCGGCCCGAGGCAGCAATCGCATCGAGCAGCAGTTGCATGGCCTTGGGCGCGCAATGCTCGGGGATCACGCACTGGTATTGCTGAAACCCTTTGCGGCCATAAAGACGGTTCCAGTGCAGGATGCGATCCAGCGGGTAGAAGAACGCTTCACAAGAGCTGCGGCGGGCCTTGGCCTGTTGTGGATGGGCGTGCCAGTAGATCGAATTGAATGCACGCAAGGACAGATGGTTGACCAGCGAACGCGGGGGAATGAACGGTATGCTCAGACGCTTGGGCGCATCGACCGCCAGCGACCCGTAACGAGCGTGGTCGCCGACGATGTACACGCCACGGCCGCTATTACTGCCTCGCGCCAGGCAATCAATCCAGGCCACGCTGTATTCGTGCTGCGCGTCCAGCTCGTGCGACAGGGTAAAAAATTCTGCCAGATTGGCGAAGCGCACCACCATGCTGTTGATCTGACTGGTACGGATGGGCATCAATTGCAGCTCGACCCGACTGATAACGCCGGTCAAGCCCAGGCCGCCGATGGTGGCAGCGAAAAATAAAGGGTTTTCCATGGCCGAACAGACCATCGGCGGCTCGCCATGACGGATCAATTCGAAGCGTATGACATGACAGCCGAAGGTGCCGCGCAGATGATGATTCTTGCCGTGCACGTCGTTGGCAAGCGCGCCGCCTATCGTCACAAACTGCGTGCCCGGTGTGACCGGTAGAAACCAGCCGCGCGGGATCGCCGCCGCCAGCAGTTGCGACAGGGTCATGCCTGCTTCCAGTTGCACCACGCCGTGCTGCCAGTCGGCGGCGATGAAGCGATCCAGCTTGCGCATGTCCAGTACGTGACCACTGCTGGCCAGACAACTGTCGCCGTAGCTACGGCCATTACCGAACGGCAGGCTGGTTTGATGGTGCGCCAGTGTCTCTGAGAGGTGCGCCGGCAAGCGGTTTATCGCCTCACAGTCATGACCTTGCTGGGCAACCTGCGGGTAGCGCCCCCAGGAGTAGAGAGGCGCGCTCATGCGGCGATCCAGAACACCAGCAGGAACAGAAAACCGATCCCTTGGCTGATCCGGTCGCGGATTGCGAAAACTACCGGGTCCTCGTTCATCTGGCCGCGATGGGTGAGCATCCAGACCCGCGTGATCCAGAACAACAGCAACGGACAGGCCAGCCAGATTACATGCGGATGCTGATAAAGGGCTACCGTTGCGCCCTCATGGATGTAGAGCGCCAGGACCATTACCGCCAGATTGCCCGACGATGCACCCAAGGAGGCGATCATGTCCAGATCGCCCGGGTAGTAACCGCGGCCGCGTGTCTTGCCGGTCACATCGCACAGCCTCGCGTCGCGCAGTTCGGCATAGCGCTTGACCAGCGCAAGGCTGAGAAACAGAAACATTGAGAACGCCAGAATCCAGAACGTCAGCGGCAACTGAAACGCCGCCGCACCGGCCAGGATGCGCGTGGTGTAGAGCATCGCCAGAACAATGACATCGACTGCCATGTGGCGCTTGAGGTAAAGCGAGTAGACCAGCGTCAGCAGGTAATAGGCAGCCAGCACCGCCGCAAATTGCCATGGCAACATGATTGCCGCCAGGGCGAAGGCTGCTGCGAGCAACAGCGGGATCACCAGCAGGCCGGACTCGATCGGCAACTGACCGCTGGCGAACGGGCGTTCGCGTTTGCTGCGATGGTGGCGGTCATCTGCCAGATCAAGCAGGTCATTGAGCAGGTAGACGCTTGATGCGCACAGCCCGAAACACAAAAATGCCAGTAATCCGTCGAGCAGCAATTGCGTGCTCTGGACTTGGTGAGCTGCGAGCAGGGGCACAAAAAGCAGTGTGTTTTTCAGCCATTGGTGGAGGCGTAACGCCTTGTGCCACGCACTGCGTCGGGACGATGTGGATTTGATCACCTGTTCGACGTTTCCTTGTGCCCGCGCCTCGCGTTCCACACCTGCGAGCGGGCTGGCGACGATGGCCTTGCGTGATACTTTCCAGATGCACAGGTCGTCCCGGGAATTACCGATGTAATCAAAACCGCCCTCACCATAATGGCTGACCAGCAAATCGCGTTTGCGATGGGCAGAAAGATTGGTCTTACCGTCCGAAGCCCAGACCTGATCAAACATTTGCAGGTGCGCTGCGATCTGGTTGGCAAGGGTTACGTGAGAGGCCGTTGCCAGGATCACCCTGCGCCCGTGCTGCCGCCCGGCCTGGATATAAGCAATGACCGCAGCGTCGTAGGGCAGTAACGCAACGTCGATGTCGGTGCCCAGAGCCAGCCCTTGCTTGAGGAGCGCCTTGCCTTGTAACAGCCAGGTAAAAAGCCTGAATACCTGCAGTGGTCGGCTGCGGATAAAGGCCACCGCAGTTTCAAACAGCAAATCTGAACGCAGCAGCGTTCCATCGAGGTCGACAACCAGAGGTGTATCAACCTCAAGAGCTCTTCCTTGAGTGCCGGGCATGGACAGTTGCTCCTGTAAAAGTGAGCGCACTATGGAACAAAGCCGGACAATCGCCACATCAATAAAATTAAACGATATCCATCATTCAGCCGTGCCTGTGGCGTCAGAAAAATTAAGGGTCGGGCAACTATGACTGCATGAACGCTATTGATTCATTGATTGATCAACTCACGGAATCTGGTGCGGAAACTGTAAAGTTAATGAGTCATTTCAAATAGCTGATTAACCCGGAGGACTCTATTCGCGCGTTGATACAAGGGGTTCGACATAAAGTGGCAGAACGGGCGAGCCTGGATAATCATCGCGGTGACCACTTGTTCGGCCTGGCGAGTCATAATGACCCCTTTGTTGACAGCCTGCCGGAGTCGTAATGACCCATCCCCTGTTGCGTGAGCTGATACCGTTGGTGTCCAACCTGTCCAGAGAACTGCCGGACGAAGAGCGTTATCGGCGTCTGCTGTGCTCGCTGCGCCACTGGTTGCCTTGCGACGCTACTGCACTGCTCAGGCTTGAGGGTGATGTGCTGATTCCGCTGGCGGTCGACGGCCTCAGTCCGGACACGCTCGGCCGCCGCTTCCGGGTCAGCGAGCATCCACGCTTCGAGGCGTTGCTTACGAGCGACGGGCCGCTGCGCTTTGCTGCCGATTGCGATTTACCGGACCCTTATGACGGTCTGGTCGACGGTCATGGCGCGCTCGAAGTGCATGACTGCCTGGGCTGTGTGCTGGCTGTTCAAGGGCGGCCCTGGGGGCTTATTACGCTGGATTCGCTGGACCCTTCCAGCTTTGGCAGCGTCGATCTGGATAACCTGCAGGCCTTTGCCAGTCTCGCAGCGGCAACGGTCATGGCGGGCGAGCGTATCAACCAATTGGCGCGCGGTTTTGAAGATCAGCGACAGTTGGCCGAGGTCTACAAGCGCGCTGCCGGAGGGCGAGCGCCTCGCGAGCTGATTGGTCAGAGCGCGGTTCACCAGCGTATGCAGCAGGAGATTGAACTGGTCGGCAACAGCCCGCTGACGGTACTGGTCACGGGTGAAACCGGTGTCGGCAAGGAGTTGGTGGCCGAGTCCATCCATCTGCACTCGCCGCGGGCACACAAGCCGCTGATCAGTCTCAATTGCGCCGCGCTGCCTGAAATGCTGGTCGAGAGCGAATTGTTCGGGCATGTCAAAGGCGCTTTTTCCGGAGCGGTCAACGGGCGTAGCGGCAGGTTCGAGCTGGCGGATGGCGGTACGCTGTTCCTTGATGAGGTGGGTGAGCTGCCATTGTCGGTGCAGTCCAAGCTGTTGCGTGTGCTGCAAAGCGGTCAGTTGCAACGGGTCGGCTCTGATCAGGAACACCATGTGGATGTGCGCATCATCGCTGCCACCAATCGTGATCTGGCCGAGGAAGTGCGCTCCGGCCGGTTTCGGGCGGATCTCTATCATCGATTGAGCGTCTACCCGCTGCTCGTGCCAGCACTGCGCGAGCGCGGACGGGATGTGTTGCTGCTGGCCGGCTATTTTCTCGAGGAAAACCGTGTGCGCATGGGGCTGCGTGGGCTGCGTCTGAGCGCTGAGGCACAGCGGCTGCTGCTTGCGCACAACTGGCCGGGTAACGTTCGTGAGCTGGAGCACCTGATCAGCCGGGCGGTGCTCAAGGCATTGTCTGCCCATCCGCAAAAGCCGCGCATCCTGACGGTAGAAGGGCCAGCACTGGGTCTCGACGGCTCGGCGTCTGCCACGCCGCTACCTACGGCCGGAAAAGCCCTTTCAGCGGCTGTGCAGGGAGCAGGGCTGAAGGCGTCGGTGGATGCTTTTCAGCGTTCCTTGATTGTTGATTGTCTTGAACGACATCAAGGCCGTTGGGCAGAAGTAGCGCGCGATTTAGCGGTGGACAGAGCCAATCTCAATCGACTTGCCAGGCGCCTGGGTATTCGCTGATATATCCGAATGGGGATCTTCGTTGGTCGCCGACATTGAAAAAATAATGAATTTCTTTGCAGTGAATGCAGTCACCTATACTTCAAGCCACTGCTGAAAAAAGGATCAGGCTTTCAATGGCACTTCCAAAGCATTACCGCATTGATTATCTGCTGAACGGTTCGTTCAAGAGTTTTTATATACGCACCGAGAATATGGACAACGCTGAAGCATGGCACTGTGCAAGTGTTGACGCGGGCCTTGCGCGCATACCGAAATACCGTTTGGAGAAAGTCGCCAAAGTGTCCAAACCTTATGCTGAACACTTTGGTGTGACCAATGTGGAGTGGGCTCAGGCCTGAACCCACTCCACGGTCAGGCCACTCAACGGTGGGCTATCTGCTCCAGCGCCAGATTGCGCGTACGTGGTCCGAACCGGCCAATGGTGATGATCACGATCAGCATGCTGCCAACAATGAACGCCAGTACGCCCGGTGTGCCGAAGTGGTCGAGGAAAACCCCGATCAGCAGGCTGCTGAACACCGTTGACAGGCGGCTGAACGAATAGCAAAAACCTACGGCACGTGCGCGGATGTTGGTCGGAAACAACTCGCCCTGGTACGAGTGATAACTGAAGCTCAGCCATGCGTTGCAGAATGTGATCATGATTCCGCAGAAAATAAGGCCTGCTGCGCTTGTCTGGAAGGCAAACAGGCTGCCGAAGATCATCGCTCCCAACGCTGAGCCGACGATTTGCCATTTGTTCTCGAAGCGATTGGCAAATTTCACGAACAGCAACGGACCGAGCGGATAGGCCAGCGTGATCACGAACGCATACCCCAGGCTGTGTGTGACACTCAGGCCCTGGCCGGAAAGCAGAGCGGGCAGCCAGTTGCCGAAGCCGAAAAAGCCAATGGCCTGGAAGACGTGAAATACGATCAGCATCAGTGCGCGACGACGGTAAGGCGGTTGCCACATATCGGCGAAGCGGCCGTTGCCTGACAGCGCGACTTTCTCCGGTTCAGGTTCATCCAGTGGCTTGCCCTGGTCTTTGATACAACGTGCTTCGATTCCGTCCATGATCAGCTCGGCTTCGTCGAAACGCCCTTGCTGCGCCAGCCAGCGTGGTGATTCCGGCAGGGCTGAACGCAGCCACCAGACAAACAGCGCAAATACCGCGCTGCCAATCACCACCCAGCGCCATCCGGAAAAGCCGAAGGGTGCCTGGGGCACCAGCCACCACGACATCAGCGCCACGCTGGGAACTGACAGAAACTGGATGAAAAATGCGAAGGCGAACGCTGAACTGCGTATGCGTTTGGGCACCAGTTCCGACAGGTAGGTGTCGATGGTCACCAGCTCGACGCCCAGACCGATGCCTACCACAAAGCGCATGCCTATCACGCCCAGAGCAGAGGTCTGCAGACCCATGATCACCGTGGCAATGGTGTACCAGATCAGCGCGAAGGTAAAAATTGCGCGGCGACCGTAACGGTCGGCAATCGGGCTGACCAGACTGGCACCGAAAAACAGGCCCAGAAAGGTTGCCGAGGCAAAGGCTGCCTGATCGGAAAAGCCGAACAGGCCCTGGCTTCCCGTGGCAAAGATCCCGTCGCGAATCAGACCGGGGCTGATGTAGGCCGTCTGAAACAGGTCGTAAAGCTCGAAAAAACCGGCGATAGACAGCAGGGCAACCAGTTTCCAGATAGTAGCAACCGCAGGCAGTCGATCAATGCGTGCCGAGATATACGCTGCCCGCAGCTGTTCGCCCTTGGGTGCACCTGTGCGAGGTGATGAGTTCATTGAAGGCAATCCTGGATTCTTGTAGAGGCCTGAATGGTACTCTTTACAATTTGTAATGAATGGTCTTTTAATGCGGTCAATGGTCCTTTAAAGATTAATAATTGTTTAGTTGGTACGGTTTTTGAGTGTTTATACCGGTTGGGTCAGGCTGTGCACCGTCGAAATAACTCGCGATCAGCAATGCAGCGCTAGCGTCGAAGACCGGCAAGCGCCAAAACAGCAGGCACGAAGCCTCCAAGGATGTATCAACATGTGTCGCAAAACCTTAGGATGAAGGTCTTGATTTTCTGCCTGTCGGATTCCCGTGACGTACAAACTGCCCACCACTGCAACAGCCCCTTTCTGCCCCTCGGCGACCACTGACAGCGTGACCATCCCGCCGAATGCGTCCTTGCTGCGCAAGATGATGCTGTTCGTGGGACCCGGCCTGCTGGTTTCCATCGGTTACATGGACCCCGGCAACTGGGCGACGGCTATCGAGGCCGGGTCGCGCTTCGGCTATTCATTGTTGTTTGTAGTGGTGCTGGCCAGTCTGTCGGGAATGGTCTTGCAAAACCTCTGTTCCCGCCTTGGCATCGCCACCGGGCGTGATCTGGCGCAGCTGTCTGCTGCCCGCTACAGCCGTAATGTCGCCAAAGGCCAGTGGCTGCTGGCAGAGCTGTCGATCATCGCCACCGATCTGGCAGAGGTACTGGGGGCGGCGTTAGCGTTTCATCTGTTGCTGGGCGTGTCGATAACCACCGGTGTAGCGCTGACCGCTTTCGATACCCTGATCGTGCTGGCCTTGCAGGGTGCCAATTTCCGGCGCCTGGAAGCTATCGTGCTGGGGTTGATTGCAACCATTGCCAGTTGTTTTGCCGTCGAGCTGTTTCTCATCAAGCCATTCTGGCCGGATATGGTGGCGGGCCTGAAACCGAGCTGGGATGTACTGAGCAGCCAGGAGCCGCTGTATATCGCCATCGGTATTCTGGGTGCCACGGTCATGCCGCATAACCTTTATCTGCATTCGTCGGTGGTGCAAACCCGGGTCAATGGTGCTGACCTGGCCAGCAAGGCCACTGCCATTCGCTACGCCCGGCTGGACACCATCGGTTCGCTGAGCCTAGCGTTGCTGATCAATGCGGCGATTCTGATCCTCGCGGCTGCGGCGTTTCACAAGACCGGACATACCGAAGTGGTCGAGATTCAGGACGCTTATCACTTGCTTGATCCATTGGTCGGCGGTGCCATTGCCAGTGTGCTGTTCGGCGTCGCCTTGCTGGCGGCAGGGCAGAGTTCGACGTTCACCGGGACCATCGCCGGGCAAGTGGTGCTCGAAGGCTTTCTGCAGGCCAAAATTCCCTGCTGGCAGCGCCGCTTGATTACTCGCGCACTGGCACTGATTCCGGCGCTGATCGGGGTGATCTGGCTGGGTGACAGTTCGGTCGGCAAGATGTTGGTGCTCAGCCAGGTGGTGCTGAGCCTGCAACTGCCGTTTGCGCTCTGGCCGCTGATTCGCTTTACCAGTGATCCGCAGCTGATGGGGCCGTTCGTCAACAGTCGACTGGTCAAGTTTGCCGCCTGGGGACTGTTCGGTCTGATCTCTGCCGCCAATCTGACGTTGCTGTGGTTCTGGGTGAGCTGAACTTGATCGCCGCAAGCCACTCTCAAACCTGACACCAATGTTCGCTGTCAGGGAGCCGGAAATGACCACAACCGATGAAAAGGGTGCAGTGTTCGAAACCGATTTGCCGGCCCGTCTGGACCGCTTGCCCTGGGGGCGGTTTCACACCTTGCTGGTTGTGGCGCTGGGTATCACCTGGTTGCTCGATGGCCTGGAGGTGACCCTTGCAGGCTCGGTGGCTGGCGCCCTGAAAGCCAGTCCATCGCTCAACCTGACCAACAGTGACGTGGGCCTGGCGGGTGCCGCGTATATCGCCGGTGCCGTACTCGGCGCGTTATTTTTTGGCTGGCTGGCGGACCGTCTCGGGCGTCGCAAACTGTTCTTCATCACCTTGCTGCTGTACGTCGGTGCCACGGCCGCCACGGCGTTTTCATTCAGTGTCTGGAGCTTCATGCTGTTCCGCTTTCTGACCGGCATGGGTATCGGTGGCGAGTACACCGCAATCAATTCGACCATTCAGGAATTTACCCCGGCGCGTTACCGGGGCTGGGTCGACCTGACCATCAATGGCACGTTTTGGTTGGGTGCTGCGCTGGGCGCGATTGGCTCGATTGTGTTGCTCGACCCGCAATGGGTAGGTGCCGAACTGGGCTGGCGCCTGTGTTTCGGGATTGGTGCGGTATTGGGCCTGCTGGTGCTGCTGATGCGTCTGTGGCTACCGGAAAGCCCACGCTGGCTGTTGATTCACGGCCAGGCCGCGCAGGCGAAGAAGATCGTTGAGCAGATAGAGGCCGATTTGCAGCGCCAGGGCCATGTGCTGCCCGCGGTGCAGGGCAGACCCTTGCGCCTGCACGTGCGCGACCACACGCCACTGGGGGAGGTTGCCAGAACGTTGCTGGTGACGTTTCGCCAGCGTTCACTGGTTGGCCTGACGCTGTTGACGGCCCAAGCATTTTTCTACAATGCGATTTTTTTCACTTACGCACTGGTATTGACCGACTTCTATGGCGTGCCGGCCGAGCGCGTCGGCTGGTACGTGTTGCCGCTGGCGCTGGGCAATTTCTGCGGTCCGCTGCTGCTGGGCAGGTTGTTTGACGTGGTGGGGCGGCGGGTCATGATCAGCCTGACCTACGGTGTATCAGGCGTGCTGTTGGCGATCAGTGGCTATATGTTTGAGCAAGGTCTGCTTGACGTGACTCAGCAGGCAATTGCCTGGATGGTGATTTTCTTCTTTGCTTCGGCGGCGGCCAGCTCGGCCTACCTGACAGTGGCCGAAACCTTTCCGCTGGAAATCCGCGCATTGGCGATTGCGGTGTTCTACGCCTTCGGTACGGGGCTGGGCGGGATGATAGGCCCGACGTTGTTTGGTGAGTTGATAGAAACCGGCGAACGCAGCAATGTGCTGATCGGCTATCTGATCGGGGCAGGGTTGATGCTGTTCGCGGCGCTGGTGCAGTCGATATGGGGCGCGGCTGCCGAACGCAAGTCTCTGGAAGAAGTAGCGAGGCCGCTGTCGCAGGCTGGGGAAAGGTAGAGGGTCAGTTACCGGAATACACCACGAAGACCATCGACTGATGCACGCAAGCCCAGGATTCGCTCGTTGACTTCCTGCGCTTCATGCGGGCGAGAGGTACGTTCCAGGTACAAAAGATGTCCGGCAAGATTGGCCGAGACGCGTTCAAGGTCGTCGGCGGTGCGCCTGACGTAGGCCTGGATGTCTTTCAGTTGTTCGACTTGCACGGACGGTTCCCCTATAGGTCGCATCCGAGCGCACTAAATGACTAAATGACTGGGTGGCTGTGATGAAATCACTCAATCGAATTATCGGCCGCTAGAGTAGCTTTCTTTAACGTCGCAGGTAAATAAACAGCTAATAAATTTTTGCCTGCTGCGGCCCGGCCTAATCGTCTTCCTGATCGTCATGTTCCGAGTAGGAATCCAGCAACTCGGCCAATGCCAGGGTACGGTCCAGCCCGCTGCGGCTGGACATGATTTCGGCCACTGCCTGCGTGGCGGCAACTCTTGCAGCTTCGCGTTCGGCATCGGTGTTATTGGGCGTGGCGGCCTGCGCAGCCTCAATAATCGATTGCTCAAAGGTATTCATGGTGCTCGCTCGTGAAATTCAAGTGCCTGTGATACCGAGAATGACGGATTGTTTCAAGGCCGATCAATCACCTTCGTAGGGAAATTCCTCCAGAGTCTGCATCAGTGCGACACCCTGCGGCCCTTGAAGATTGTCCAGCACCCAGCAACTGCTGGCATTTTTAGTCAGCAGCAGACGAGTGGTCTGGCTGGTGACCGGCTGCTGTGGGGCGTCTTTGTAGCCCAGGTTGTAGGTCATCTCGACCACCGCCTGCTTGTCGGAGTTGGACACCAGCTTCCAGTCGATGGGCTTCTGCACATCGCCATCCTGCGCGTCGGTCCAGGGGTTGGCGCTGACTGCGCACTGGTCACCGTTCTGACAGGCCCAGTCTTTTCTCAGCAAGCCCAGTAAAGGTTTGGACAGGTAATCAGCCGAGCCTTTGCCACTCAGGTAGAAGTCCTGATGCTTTTCGTAGACCCAGCGCGCTGTATCGACCGGGGTCGCAGCAGGGCAGGCGGCCTGGGCTGTTGATGAAAGCAGGCAGGCGAAGGCAATGGCGACGGTTCTGGACATGGAGCAGGCTCGCAGAGAAGGTGGCAGTGATGTTACCGGCTGGCAACACCGCATTTGTAAGGCAAGCGGACAAAAAAGCAATGGTTTTGGTTGGTGGCGGGGCTATTTGCGACAAGCTATGCCCGCAGTGCAGCGTGCCAATGCGTGCCAATGCGTGCCAATGCGTGCCAATGCGTGCCAATGCGTGCCAATGCGTGCCAATGCGTGGCATTGGCACCGGGCTTAGTTGCGATGAGCCTATATATGAATCACTAACGCCAGGCTTGTGCTCCACAGCGCTGTGCTTACTTGTTGATACTTACTTCTTCACCGGCACGATATCCATGATGTTGCCGTTGACCTTCTGAAAGCGTACGTATTTGTCATTGATCTTCACCCATTCGCTTTCCTTGGCCGGTGCTTCCAGGCCTTTGCTTTTCCAGTCTTTTACTTCCAGATCGCTGCGGCGATATTTTTCTGGCACGCGGGAACCGATTTCCAGTTCGTGCATATTGTCTTTGGATTCGCTGACTTTCGGGTCCGCCGTCTCTGCTGCGTGAGCGGGCAGGGTGACGGCGGAGAAGCAGCCGAGCAAGGTCATGCAGGCGATCAACGATTTGCTATTCATGTAAAAACTCCCAGTCTTTGGTATCAGGCGATGGCTTAATGCCTCGTAATAACTGGGACCTTCATGGCTGCAAATCATTCGATCGGGTTTGCCGCGCCTTAGCCTTGCAGGGTCTTGGCGATGGTTGCAGAGAGCCTGGTGGTGGGGCGGCCGATCAGCGCGCTCAACTGGTGACTGTCATCGAACAGCGCGCCTTTGGCTGCTGCCGCGTCGGAATCGGCCAGCAACTGCGCAACGAAGTCTGGCAAGCCTGCCTGAATCAGCGCGGCTTCGAACTCGGCTTGCGGCAGGTTGACGTAAGGCAGAGCCTTGCCGGCCTGCTTTGAAAGCTCGGCAGCGAACTCGGCAAGCGTGTAGGAATCGTCACCAGCCAGCTCGTAAACGCGACCGCTCTGATCCTCGCCGGAGCTCAGCAGCACCGCCGCCGCTTCAGCGTAATCGAGGCGCGAAGCCGAGCTGATGCGGCCCTCGTCGGCACTGCCCATGACCGCGCCATGGCCCAGAGCGCCTGGAATGCCTGCCGTGTAGTTTTCGGTGTACCAGCCATTGCGCAGCAGGACACAAGGCAGCCCGCTGGCGCGCAGATAATCTTCGGTTTCGCGGTGCTCTCTGGCCAGGCCCAGAGCCGAGGCGTCTGCATGCAGAACACTGGTGTAAGCCAGCAGTTTGACCCCGACGCGTTTTGCCGCATCAATCACGGCCTTGTGCTGCGGCAGGCGCTGGCCCACTTCGCTGGAAGAAATCAGCAGCACCTTATCTGCACCGGCAAACGCGCTGTCCAGCGTCGACGGCTGCGAATAGTCGGCGTGACGCACTTGAACGCCCTTTGCCGAGAGGTCACTGGCCTTTTCCGGGCTGCGGACTGCGGCAATGATCTGCTCTGCAGGTACACGAGTGAGCAGCTGTTCAATGACGATACGGCCAAGCTGGCCAGTGGCACCGGTGACAACGATCATGGAAGGATTCCTTGAATCAGGTTGATAGGAAGCGCCAGCATAGTCATGATGCTCACCTTTCGTAAGTACGTACAAAAAGGTAAGTGTTATGAGTGAATCTGCCTCGCATCCACAGTCTGAAACGGTCGAGTCTATGCTGGCCTTCGTTCGTCAGGGGCAGGTACTGGCCACTGACTGCCCTTCACGAGTGGTGCTCAACCATGTTTGCAGCCGTTGGGGCGTGCTGGTGCTGGTGGTTTTGCGCGGCGGCATGCATCGCTTCAGCGAGGTACGGCGCAAGATTGGCGGGGTCAGCGAGAAAATGCTCGCGCAAACCTTGCAGCACCTGGAGCAGGACGGCTTCGTCAGCCGCAAGTCACTGCCGGTGGTGCCGCCGCATGTTCAATACCGACTGACCCCGATGGGCGAAGAAGTCGCCTTGCAGGTTGAAACGCTCGCCACCTGGATCGAGACCAATCTGCCGCGCATCATGCAGGCCCGCGAGGCCGCGAACAGGGCGCAGACCACGCTTTAATGAGCTGTTTCTGACAGATTTTTCATCCTGCGATTGTCGGCTCAATCGCCTGCAATCAGCCGCTTCTTGGTATGGTGCGCGCCGAAATCTTCATTTACATGTTCAGTTGCGCCGTTCGCCCTTCATCGAGAAGCTGTAGAAATGCCCAATCCAATCCCCCTGAAAGACCACGAAAAAGAGACGCGGCTGGTCAATCAGCGCCTGATTGCCTGCGCTGTGCTGGTCGCGCTGCTGGCCGCCTGCCTGGTCGCGCGGATGTACTTCCTGCAAGTCACCGAGTTCGATTACCACTCGACCATTTCCGAAAACAACCGCGTGCACGTGTTGCCGATCCCGCCCGAGCGCGGTTTGATCTTTGACCGCAATGGCGAAGTGCTCGCTGACAATCGCCCCAGTTTCAATCTGACCCTGACCCGTGAACGCGCCGGTGACTGGCACAAGGTGATCGATGAACTGATGACCCTGCTGGAGTTGCCCGACGAAGACCGGATTCTGTTCGACAAGGAACTGAAACAGGTTCGTCACCCGTTCGAGCCTGCGACCCTGCTGTATGAGCTGACCGAAGAGCAGATCGCCACACTCGCGGTCAATCAGTACCTGCTACCGGGCGTGGATGTGGCAGCGCAGTTCGTTCGTCACTACCCGCTGGGCGCGCACTTTGCCCATTCGATTGGCTATGTCGGGCGTATCAACGAAAAAGAAGCGTCGCACCTCGACAACGAATATCGCGGCACTCAATCCATCGGCAAGACCGGTATCGAGCGCTTCTACGAATCCGAGCTGCACGGCCACGTAGGCTACGAAGAGGTTGAAACCAACGCCCAGGGCCGCGTGCTGCGGGTGCTGAAACATACTGACCCGGTGCCGGGCAAGAACATCACCCTCACGCTGGACGCGCATTTGCAGGCCGCAGCGGAAAACGCTCTGGGTGATCGACGTGGTTCGGTGGTTGCGCTGGACCCGGAAACCGGCGAAGTGCTGGCGATGGTCAGCAAACCAAGCTTCGACCCCAACCTGTTCGTCACCGGCATCAGCTTCAAGCAGTACGCTGCGCTGCGCGATTCCATTGACCGGCCGCTGTTCAACCGGGTGCTGCGTGGCCTTTACGCGCCGGGCTCGACGGTCAAGCCGGAAGTGGCGATTGCCGGTCTCGACAGCGGTGTTGTCACGGCCTCGACCAAGGTCTTCGACCCCGGTTACTTCCAGCTGCCGGACTTTGACCACAAATACCGCAACTGGAACCACAGCGGCGATGGCTGGGTGGACATGGACACGGCGATCATGCGGTCCAATGACACCTACTTCTACACCGTCGCGCACAAGCTCGGCATCGACCGCCTGCACGACTACATGACCATGTTCGGCATCGGCCAAAAGGTCTCGCTGGACATGTTCGAGGAATCGGCCGGGCTGATGCCGTCCCGCGAATGGAAACGCGCTACACGCCGCCAGGCTTGGTTCCCGGGCGAAACGGTGATTCTCGGCATTGGCCAGGGCTACATGCAGGTCACGCCCTTGCAACTGGCCCAGGCCACGTCACTGATTGCCAGCAAAGGTGTCTGGCATCGGCCGCACCTGGCGATGGAAGTAGGCCACGACGTGCCGCTTGATGAGCACCCGATGCCAAACATCGTGCTGCGCGACCCCAACGAATGGAATCAGGTCAACACCGGCATGCAGATGGTCATGCACGACCCGCGCGGCATTGCGCGCGATGCCGCCAAAGGCGTGCAGTACCGCATCGCTGGCAAAAGCGGTACGGCGCAGGTGGTGGCGATCAAGCAGGGTGAGCGTTACAACCGTCTGAAGACCCTGGAGCGTAACCGTGACAACGCTTTGTTCGTCGGCTTCGCGCCAGCCGATCACCCGAAGATCGTGGTGTCGGTGACCATCGAGAACGGCGAGGCGGGCGGTCGAGTCGCGGGCCCTGTGGTCCGGGAAATTCTCGATGCCTGGCTGCTCGACAGCGAGGGCAAGCTCAAACCGCAATACGCAGTCCCTGCCAAGGCGCCGGGCAACCCGCACGCATGAGTTGTTTGCCAATGCAAACTGTCTGACCGAGCCCTGAACAGGGCTCAGGTTTTCTGAACTGTCGAGAATTCATCGGGTCGACCACAACAGGCGTGGCAGAGCGCTGCGCGCGTTTTACCGAATTCATTATTGCCTCGACACGACAAGGAACCCCTAATGTCCAAGACCATCGCCGACCATCTTGCGCAAACCCTCGCAGCGGCAGGTGTTTCCCACATCTGGGGGGTGTCCGGTGACAGCCTCAACGGCCTGACCGACAGCCTGGAACGCACCGATTCGATTCGCTGGATGCACACCCGTCATGAAGAAGTCGCAGCCTTCGCCGCCGGTGCCCAGGCGGCATCCAGCGGCAAGCTTGCGGTCTGTGCAGGCAGCTGCGGACCCGGCAACCTGCACCTGATCAATGGCCTGTACGACTGCCATCGCAACCGCGTGCCGGTGCTGGCGATTGCTGCGCACATCCCTTCCTCGGAAATCGGCCTGGATTACTTTCAGGAAACCCACCCGCAGGAGCTGTTCAAGGAGTGCAGCCACTTCGTCGAACTGGTCAGCAACCCCGAGCAATTCCCCCGTGTGCTGGAACGTGCCATGCGCGCGGCGATCAGCCAGAAAGGTGTGGCGGTTATCGTCTTGCCCGGCGATGTGGCGCTCAGCGAATCCCCTGATGTAGCTGCGAAATGGATCGAGGCCACGCCGCCCACTGTCGTTCCAGCGGACAACGACTTGCAGTCGATGGCCGACATGCTCAACGACTCGAAAGCCGTGACCTTGCTGTGCGGTGCAGGCTGTGCGGGTGCTCACGAGCAGATCCTCGCACTGGCCGACACGCTGGGCGCCCCCATTGTTCATGCCTTGCGCGGCAAGCAGCACGTTGAGTACGACAACCCGTTCGACGTCGGCATGACCGGCCTTATCGGCTTCAGCTCCGGCTATCACGCCATGCTGTCCTGCGACACGCTGGTGATTCTCGGCAGCAGCTTTCCGTACCGCAATTTCTACCCCGAGAAAGCCGATATTATTCAGATCGACCTCGACCCTACGCAGTTGGGCCGTCGCACGCCTGTGGCGCTCGGTCTGGTCGGCGGGGTACGGGAAACCCTCGACGCATTGCAGTCAAAACTCAAGCCGCACGCCGACCGCCGCTTCCTCGACAAGGCCCTCAAGCACTACGCCAAGGCCCGCGAAGAGCTGGACGAACTGGCCACACCTACGCCAGACGGTACGCCTATCCACCCGCAATACCTCACCCGATTGGTCGACGAGCAAGCGGACGCTGATGCGATCTTTACCGTCGATGTAGGCACGCCTACGCTGTGGGCAGCGCGCTACCTGCACATGAACGGCAAACGCAGCCTGCTGGGCTCGTTCAACCACGGTTCGATGGCCAACGCCTTGCCTCAGGCACTGGGCGCGAAGGCCGAGCACCCTGATCGGCAGGTGGTGGCGTTGTGTGGCGATGGAGGTCTGTCGATGCTGCTGGGCGACCTGCTGAGCATCCGCCAACTGAACCTGCCGATCAAAATGGTGGTGTTCAACAACAGCTCGCTGGGCTTTGTCGACATGGAAATGAAAGCCAGCGGCTATGTGCCGCACGGCACCGACCTACATGAAACCAACTTCGCCGGTATTGCCTTGGGCGCAGGCATTCTCGGCTTGCGCGTGGAGAACGCCGAAGAGCTGCCAGCGGCGTTGCGCAAGGCGTTCGATCATCCCGGTCCGGTGCTGATCGACGTTGTCACTGCCAAGCAGGAGCTGGGCATCCCGCCGAAAATCAAGCTCGCCCAGGCCAAGGGCTTCAGCCTGTACATGATGCGCGCGATCATGAGCGGGCGCGGCAGTGAAGTGGTGGAACTGGCCAAAACCAACCTGCGTTAATACATTATAAAAACGTATGGGGCGAATAGAAAAAGTTGCAACTTCTATTCGCCGAGATTGTCACCGCTGTTACAGGTGATAATCTCGGTGTCTCTATATTTCTTTTCTCACGATGACTGCCCAAGGCGGTCATTTCTTTGTGGATCCAAACTTCTCGCACCCTGTGCTTTATAGAGTTCGCTATTTGAACTAACAAATTCAAATAGTGGGTAAAGCTTCACGGCAGACAGCCGAGACAGTGTTACGGAAGCAAGACCGGCTACGGCAGGCTGATTACCGAACAGTCCCTGGCGACAAAAAAACGTCGACGCTACAGAACGTTACGCCCTGGATATTCTTTATAGAAAAGTCTGCACGTCATGAGGTCTGCAATGCTTAGAAATGCTCCTTTGAGTATGAAACTGCTGCTTATTTTAATATTCCCCCTATTGGGCTTCCTGGCCTTTGCAGGTCTGTTCGTCGCTGACAAAAGCGAAAACCTCGGTGACATGAGGCGCGCAGTGACGGCCACCGCGGTTGCACAGAAACTGAGTAACGTGGTCACCACCATCCAGCGTGAGCGCGGCGCCAGCGGCGTGTTTCTGGGCAGCGGCGGCAAGTCCATGCAGGACAAATTGAAGACCTTCCGTCAGGAAACCGACAAGGCGATAAGCGAGATGCGCGCCCAGTCGACCGACGGTATTCCCGGTCCGGACAAAGTCTACCGCGCACTGGATGACCTGACCGCGCTGCGCCTCAAGATCGATACGCTGGGGATCAGCAACACCGAGTCTTCTACGCGGTTCACCGACGTTATCAAAACACTCGTCGGGTTCTCCTATTCGCTGGAAGCGAGTATCGAAGATCCGGAAATACTGCGTGGCTTGAGTTCGCTCAACCAGTTCGTGGATATGAAGGAGCGTGCCGGTCGCGAGCGCGTACTGCTCGTTCAGGCATTCAACCAGAACCGCTTTGATGCGCCACTGTTATCGCGCTTCAGTCGTAACCTGGGAGAGTTCTCCGGTTACCTCGAAGCGTTTCAGCGCTGGTCCCCTGAAGTATTCAAGGCCAAACTCAATGACGTCATGCAGCAGCCGGGTTCATTGGAAGTAGCGCGCTTGCAACGCCTGGGTTTCGATACACCGATGGGTGATCCGCTCAACGTCAAGCCGGAAGACTGGTTCAACCTTGCAACCGTGCGTATCGACATGATGGCTCAGGTAGAAGCAGAGCTCGGCCAGAACGTCGTCGGCGTGGCAACGGATGCGCGTAGCTCCGCTCAAAGCAGTCTGTACGTGGCGGTTGCCACTGTCGTCCTGATGCTGATCGTAGTGCTGTGGCTGGCTTCGGTGATCATCCGCAATATCAAGATTGCGGTTGTCGATGTTAACCGTACATTGATGGCACTTTCTACCCGCGACCTGACCGCGCGAACCCGCTATATCGGCAAGGATGAATTTGGCGAGATCTCGCGCAATCTGGACAACATGGCGCAACAGATCAGCGAGGTCATCCGCGAAATCGGCAGCGCTACCGCACAAGTCGCCACCGCCGCCGAGCAGTCTTCTGCGGTGGCTTTGCAGACCAGCCAGAACGTCGCGCAGCAGCGCCAGGGCACCGATCAGGTCGCCACGGCCATCAGCGAGATGAGCGCCACCGTCAAGGACGTCGCGCGCAGCACCACCGACGCGGCCGAGATGTCGCAACGCGTCAACAACAGTACCGTGCAGGGCAAGACCGAGATCGACAACACCATCGGCCTGATTCAAGGGCTCTCGGTCCAGGCTGAAGAGACTTCACGAATCATTGACGAACTCAAGGGCGAGAGCAACGCCATTTCCTCGGTGCTCGATGTCATTCGAGGCGTCGCTGACCAGACCAACCTGCTGGCCCTCAACGCCGCCATCGAAGCCGCCCGCGCGGGCGAGCAGGGCCGTGGTTTCGCGGTGGTTGCCGACGAAGTGCGCAATCTGGCCAAGAAGACTCAGGACTCCACGGTCAGCATCCAGAAAATGATCGCCAACCTGCAGTCCGGCTCGGAACGCGCTGCCGCGTCGATGCAGGAAACCCTGGGCAAGGCGCAGGAGGGTGCCAGCAACGTCGTACGCGCTGGTGAACTGCTGGAAGAGATCGCCGAAGGCATCGCGACCATCAGCGACCGCAACATCCAGGTCGCGTCGGCCGCTGAAGAGCAAAGCCTGGTGGCCGAAGAGATCCACCGCAACGTCGACGACATCAACTCGCTGGTCATCCAGGTGAGTGCAGGTGCCGAGCAGACCGCCGTCACCAGTCGCGAACTCGCGCGTCTGGCGGAGCACCAGCAGGGGCTGGTCGGTCGCTTCAAGGTGAGCTGACAGTAAGCTGTTTGTGTGTTGTGAAAAGGCCTGGAAGCGAAAGTTTTCAGGCCTTTTTGTTGGTCTGCGGACACTGTCGTGCCGCGGTCTCTGATCACCATCGATAGTCCGTCAGCCATGACCCTTCAGTCACCTTTTCACGTAACCCCACGTCCCGCTTACGATTATGTAGTGACTAAAAATAATCACTACATAATCGTTGACGCACTCCATTTGCCCTTGCATTATGCAGCTGTCTCCCTGATCGGGAGCACTGCAAAAGGTGTGATGAACAGGCTCGGCAAGCCGTCGAGATGTTCCCGGATGTAGGCTGCCCACAAGGCAGATTGATGGAGCTGAACTGGCATTTGTCGTCGATAAGGGCGAGAAGCTGGCGAAACGTCCTCATGATGCTTGTAATGGATCGATTGCCGATCCTGGGCCAGGTCTTTGGGTTTCGTGACTTCTTCTCTCTGCGCTGATGCCGCGGTGTAGCGGCTCTTCATCAAGGCTACCTGCATGTCCTTGAGGGGCTGGAGCGACATTCGACCAACACTTACGTGTGTTGCATTGACGACGCTCTGGCGCATGAACTTGATGTATCAATTATTGAACGGTCTACGAGCGAAGGAGCATCAACATGAATATCAACAAGCAACCGACTATTGATGAACTGGCTCGTCTGTTTGCAGTATGCAAAGACACGCTGGACAACCACATCGTATGGATTGCCGATTCGGGTGAAGTCCATGTCGACGCCATGTCGCCATTCACCCAGGAAGACGAATTCCGTGACGCTCATCCACAGATGCGCACTGCGCTGAAGATGTTTCGCCGCGGTCAGGGTTATGTCGGCAAAAAAGCGGCGGCCGACCGCACGTATGTGGAAAATACGCTGCAGGCGCTGAAAGGCGAATGGCAAAAGAGCCGTCTGCAGGCACACTCTCAGGTCGCCTGAATTCAAGGTGCGATAAGTATTGAGCCCTGAAGCCTGTTCCCGAACCTGATCGGGAACAGGCTTTTTTATTTTCAGTGTCCCGTCCTGAATAAGGTTTACACCTTCTGACCTTTCCTCAGGAGGACTTAATGGATTCGGGTAAAAGGCGCAGCCAACGCGATTACACGCTAGCCTTTAAATTATCGGTCGTAGACCAGGTTG